>SESX01000087.1 GCA_004367365.1 Candidatus Acetocimmeria pyornia | reverse complement strand
ACCGGTCTCGTTCCGGAGCACCCCGGGCGTGCAACCTTTGCGAAATACCGCTTCCAATTTTCATGCTTCGTGGTCCCGCCGTTTTGGGGGCGGCATGGAGCACTACTATCTTAACAGCGACTACCGTACAGCATGCACATTCCTTACCTTGCTTTACAATCCATAACCCGCTTATTTCCTTATTTCCCTGCCCTGGTATGCATTATGTGGTCAAAGCCTTCCCGGATAATGTTCAGGACATGACGGTCATCAAGGGAATAATAGACCTGCTTGCCTGCCCGCCGGTTCTTAACCAGGCTCGCTGCCCGCAAAATCCTCAGGTGATGAGAGACATTCGAGATACTGGTTCCGAGGACCGTCGCCAGGTCACAAACACAGAGTTCCTCCCTCGATAGTACATAGATAATGGTAGCCCGGCTGCGGTCACCAAGTACCTTAAAAAGTTCTGCCAACCCACCGAGGTCAGGAATCCTTCCCTGCAGGCGGTTCACCTTTTCAGGGTCAAAACAGAAGTCGTCGCACGTTTCCCCTTTCTTTCCTTCCACCAGGAATGACCAACCCTTCATTATATGGTGAGATGTGATAAGGATTACTTGAGCAGACAAATCACCAATTGTAAACGTACCACCGCGCCGTGAGGTTGTCAAGCCAAAAATACTCAGGGGTTTCAAGTTGGCCGTTTAAGGAAGGATAGGTTCATCAAGGGTCCTTTTTCCGTACCCTTTAGCCAGCTTACCAACAAAATCTTACACCCAGGGAAGGAATTCCCTCACTCCTGCGCGAAAAGGACTTTTATATCCAGCCAATTCAGGTAGCATCCTTTCCCTTACGCCCACGCGCAGCGACGCCCCCTAGTTATGGAACAAGCTTAAGGAGGTTTCAGGTGCTGATGCTCAAGACAAGAGAGTTTTTTCAGAAGAAGGGTTTTCTGGGTCAAGACCCTTACGACTTGCCAACCTCGGAAAAGAGATTTCCCGATGGAGCCCAGTACCGCGTCGAAATTCCAAGTGTCGAAGGACCGAAGGCGTTCCAGGCCGTATTGGATGCCTGCGAGGAATTTGATGTAGAGATACAGCGAATTTCTCAGGGAAGCGGGATTATGCTCTTAACAGACGGTGAAATTAAAGAAATGGCCCGCCTCGGCCGGGACAACGGGATGGAAGTCAGCCTTTTTGTTGGCCCGCGCGGAACCTGGGATATTAATGCTCAGCAGTGGTCGGACGCCGGGAAAAACATGGCCCTACGGCTCGAGGGCATTGACCAGCTTGTGTACGCCGTCGAAGACGTTAAGAGGGCATGTGATCTCGGCATCAGAAGCATCTTGGTGGCCGACGAGGGACTGCTCTGGATGGTCAACATGATGAAAAAGGAGGGCGAATTACCCTCTGACCTGGTCGTTAAGGTATCAGTTCAGATGGGCGCTTGTAATCCCGTCTCGGTAAGGATCATGCAGGACCTGGGTGCCGATACCTTTAACGTCCCGGGGGACCTCACCCTACCTCGCCTGGCCGCCATTCGGCAGGCCGTAGAGATCCCCATTGATCTTTACGTCGAGGTTCCTGACGATTTCGGTGGATTCATCCGGCACTATGAAATCCCCGAGATTATCCGGGTCGCTGCTCCGGTTTACATCAAGTTCGGTCTGAGAAATGCCCCCAATATCTACCCGTCAGGGACACACCTAGAAGAGACCGCCATCAAGCTCTCCCGGGAACGTGTCCGCAGGGCTAAACTGGGACTGTCCTTGGTTGAAAAGTATTACCCCGAAGCAGTGACTTCTCCGCGAGGTGCAGCCGACCTGGGCATTCCTCAAATTTAAAAGCCTCCACACTCTTTTCGGCAGCATGGGGACCGAGTGTCATTCACCTACCGGTCCCCATGGCCGGTCCCGCATCGGATCCTCTGGACCCTTTCAAGGTTTTGCCGCAAGACTCTGGCTTTCCTCTACCGTACGCTCAAGGCAGTAGCCAATCCAAACACCGCACCTACCACGGCAACCTGCCATGGTTTGAGAGTCTCGCCTCACCCGCACCCGATAGCTCGGAGAATAAAGCCGTAGCTCAGACCGAACAAGGCTCCACCGCCAACACTTGATACTAGCTTGAACCAGTCCAAGACGATCCCCCCTGTTGATGCTCAAGCCCCTTTACCTGGCCCGAAATTCAGCCAGGATTAGAATTCCCGTCTCGGCAAGAGGGAACTGAAGGCAGCATCAATTTTCCCCTCCTGGAGCAGCCGGCCGTACCAGGCTGCCCCCTGAACCTGTAAGACAAAGGCCAGGGTAACAATCAGTGCTGCAGCAGGTCCAAAGGCTGCTGCCGCCACCCCAAGGGCAATTGAAAGGTTCCTCATCGCCGTCCCGTACACCAGGGTCACGGATTCAGAACGGTCCAGCCAGATCCGCCCCACCACCGTGGAAAGGGTGAAGACCGTAAGATAGAAAGCAATGAGCGCCAGGGCAGCCACCCAGATCATTTCGGATTCGGCGAGGATCGCTTTTGCCTTCATGCTCATGCTGGAGAAGATAACGAAAAGCATGACCCAGACACTAGCCGCAGGAAGAAGAGGCTTAATTCGCTTTTTGAACTCTTGTTCTGTATATCTTCTCAAAATCACCAGGTAGGTCATCGTTCCCGCCAGCATGGGCAGGAAAACAACAAGCCCGATGGTACGGAATATCGTCCAGGTATCAACAGAGACGTACCTTCCTACCATCCACAGCAAATACCAGGGAGCGACCAGGGCGCCGGTCAGAAGGCCGAGTACCGATATTTTCAATGCCGCAGGAACATTACCTTTATTAATCATAGTCCAGGAAATAGTCATTCCACTAGTCGGAATGATCGAGATCAGCGCTAAACCAGCAAGCAACGCGGGCCTTTCTACCAAGAGCCCTAGACCCGTTCCCAGACCCACCAGGGGGACCACGAGGAAGTTAAGGGCCAGGGAAATCAAAACCACTTTTAGGTACGAAAGGCTCACCGCTTCCCCCAGGCGGAATCCAATCATACTCGGAAAGATCATAAAAAAGGTCCCAATGAAAAGATAACGTTTCAAAAACCCCGTGTCTCCGTTCAATCCGGCAGCAAACCCTAGAGCCATGACCAGGGGTATAACTACCGTCAGGTGCCGTGCAGGCCACAGGTAGATTTTCTTGAGCATACCTTCTCGGTTCTCGACAAAGAACCGTTTCTCACTCCTTTCCACCCAAAACCCTCTTTCCAAAATGTTCTCATCCTCCAGCGTCGATGCTTACCCATACCCCTAGGGGTACCCTTCTCCAATTGTAAACCATGGGGGTGGGCCTGTCAAGGTAAGGGGTTTCCTTCGAGAACGGTCCTTACCGTGTAAACTGGTGGCTTTAAGCTGCCTTTTACAGGTCACTTTTCAGTGGTGCAACCCTGGATTGTCTCACCCTCCGTCGTGCCGTCGCGCGCAGCAGCACGGAAGCACTACCATGTAACAATCCAGAGCAGCTTAGGTAAGGAAAAAAATTAAACGTGGACCTCCACGTTTAATTCAAGTGGTGCCGGGAGCGGGACTCGAACCCGCACGGGCCAAAGGCCCAATGGATTTTAAGTCCATATCGTCTACCAGTTCCGACATCCCGGCGTTCCTTTGGTCAAAATCAGTTCATCCCTTGGCTGACAGGTAGTTGCTCCTCGGCTCACCTTTTGGGTCAAAGTCAAATAGTGCAGTTAGATTATACCCTAATCACAGTTAATGATCAAACCCCTTGAGCGAAAAACCCGGACCCCTATGATTAGAAAAACGGCATCCCTCTGGGAACGCCGTTCAAAGAATTTTTCTCAATTAACCACAATGTGTAAGTTGTAATAAATAACTACCCTGGTATTACCTCATTTCCGGACCGAGGGTGCTGAAGGGAAAACTACCTAAAAGATCCCTTCCCCCCGCCGGCCACGGCCGCCGCGTTTAGACTCGGTATGCCTTCTTAAATCTTGAAGCTTCTCGTCACTTTCCCTCATGAACTTAGCCAGCTTATCCTCAAAAGAGAGATATGTCTTTTTGCGCCGGTTTCTAAAGGAACGCTCAGCATCTGAAGCAGCCTGCTTAATAGAAAGACCAATCTTATTCTCAGCTTCGTTGATGGACAAAACCTTGACCTTGACCCGGTCTCTTTCTTTCACATAATCCTTGATGTCCCTTACGTAGGTATCGGCCACTTCAGAAATATGAACCAACCCTGTTTTTCCGTTTGGCAGCTCTACAAATGCCCCGAAATGGGTAATTCCTGTTACTACCCCTTCAACAATGCTCCCAACCTGAAGTGACATGTACGTTAGAGTTCCTCCCGCTTAACTTTCGTAAAGACTCCCGATCCTGCGGATTCATTATATAATATGTCAATATCGCTGTCAACTGTACGTGAAGGGTTTATTCCCTAAATATTCCGTTATAAAAAACATGGTGTTTTTTCTTGCAACCTCAATTTTCCCCTTCCTCCTTTGGTTCGCCATCGAAGGAAAGCCCCGGAACATAAAGGATTTCACCCGGTTTCACCAAGCCGAGTTCACGCCGGGCAATTTCCTCTATGTATTGATCACTGTTGAGAAGACCGATCTGTTTTTTCAAAGCCTGGTTGGAGTCCCGGAGCCGGTTAAAGGCCACCTCGAGGCTGACCATTTCCTGCTTCATCTCTGTGATCTGCACCTGCTGACCAGTCAAAGTAAAGAGGTTGTAAAGAATAAAACCAAATAGAGCCAGGCGGAAATAGCTCACGCGCAGTCGCCGGCGGCCCTTGTACACTTTCAAGGGTCTTGGTGCTTTGGACACCACCTTTTTCGCCCGAAGCCGCCTTTTACGAATTAGCATTGACATCCCCTTCTCCAGGTTCCGAACCGAAAATGCCAAGCGGGTCTCCCGAAACCACGATCACCACCTGGTATCCCTTGGCTCGAGCCCGGCGAAACAGGGTGGTCACCGTGGCCGGGGCCAGGTCCAGGCGTTTTGCTATCTCCCCGGTACTCATCCCTGTTTCCTTGAGTACCACTACCTGTCTTTCCCGAAAGCTTAGTCTTTCTGCCCCTCTAATCTCAAGCTGCATTTTCTCTCACCAATCCGGGGCTTAAGCCAGTTCTACGGGGACCTGTTTCAATGCACCACTGATTCCACGATATGTACTTATAATATACATGATTTGTACCAGTCTTGTCCACCGTTCCTGAAGCTGTATACGGCCACCGCCAATAAAATAGGTCCTGGGACCTAGTTATGTCCGCTACCTACGGGAGAACCGCCCCAGGAACCTTCGGAACCTCCGCTTCAACTCCCGAACCGGTCGGAGGGGTGCCCATGACCAGGCAAAAACCCTGAAGCGCCGCATCAAGGACCGGGCCGGCCGCCGAACAGTATCATAGAAAAATCTAACCTTTCTTAATACGAAACCGACCGGGATCACCACCACCTGGCGCATGAATTTCAGAACCCCTTTGCACGCCCGCTCGGCAAACCGGTAGGTATGCATCATTCCGGCAATAACCGCTGCACTTGCCAAATGCCAATAAAGAACCAAGCCGAGGGCAAGGGCGACGAAAACGTAGAGACGTAGTTCCCCCCAATTCCCGACGATCAGGGCCCCAAAAAGGAAAACCAGTACCACCAACCAAAACAACAAATCTTCAAGCCCCACCACGTACCCCTTCGGCCTGGTAAGACCACGGAAAACCCGGTAAAGGTCAAAAACCAAACCCAAGCCGATTCCAGCCAGGACCAGAACACAAAACATGTAAAGCTGAAGATCTAAAGGAACCAACGCCCCACCACCTTGGGCACCACCCACACCTGGCTCGGAGGGAACTGTGCTTCTTCACCTACCTACGCAAAGAAAAACGTGGTTCTGCACCACGCCTAACCGGTACACAGTTTGCGGCCGCCTCATTTCAATAATCTTTGAAGAAACCCCTTTCCTTTCGCCCCTTTCCCCTTGGAAACCGACGTGTATTGCATGGCGTTGATCAAGCCCTCCACCTCAAAGTCACCCTGTTCAAGGTCAAGTTGTTTAATATGAAGGCCTTCTCCTTTCACGGTTAAAGTACCCATATTGGTATCTAGAATAATCTCCTCTTCGTCAAAGCTCTCCACGTGGAGTACCCCTTTGATGGTCGCACTTTCACGGTTTGTGATTCGAACTTCATGCTCGTTGGCCCGCTCCTGTTTTGGCTCCATTTGCCTCCCTCCTCCTCACGAACGCAGGATGCTACCGGTTACTCGGTTGCGCGTATCGTCTACACTCGATAATTCCTTCCTCTTAATCTGATAATTATGCCCGTCCCAGTTGTTTATACCAGTTTTGTTGGTTGGAGCCAGCCTGTGATTCGGGAAGGAAAACAGCTTTAGGTGTCGAACACTCAAAATTAGTCCTTTTGAACTGGCCCTTAAATGCCGCAGCTTAGCCCTCTTGAGCCAATTCCACCTGCCCACTGAAAGGTAGGGGGACTAAACAATGTCCTTGGCCCAGGATATTCCGGAGGCTGACAAGGCCGGTAATTTGCAGGGCCTCGAAGGGCCGAGGGATTGCCAGACGACTCGGCCTTGTATTCATCTTACGTCCACTCCTTTGAAACAGGGGTGTAATCTATTGTTTAGGCTCGTGAAGTTTTTAACGATTCAAAAGATTGGAAAGGAGGTCGGCTTATGGCTCAGTTTGCTGGGGTAGGCATTTTTTTGCTTTTCGCGCTCCTTTTTGGCCTTGTGGCCATGTTGATGGTGAGAATCCTTTCGCCCAAGAAACCAACCCCAGAAAAACTCCTAACCTATGAGTGCGGTCTCGATACCGTCGGGCCCACCTGGGTCAGGTTCCGGACGAGCTATTTTATCTACGCCCTGCTTTTTGTCGCTTTTGATGTCGAGTCTGTATTCCTGTACCCGTGGGCAGTAGAATTCACGAGTTTAGGCCTGGTTGCCTTCATTGAAATGGTGATCTTCATTGGTCTTTTGCTCTTGGCCCTGTGGTACGCATGGAAGGAAGGGGTGCTAGAATGGATATAGCCAAGAAGGCAGGTGTTGAAGGGCAAAGCGAAGCTGCTGTTGACCGTGAAGTGCAGAAGAATGTAATTCTCACCCGGGTCGAGCATGTCCTCAACTGGGGCCGCAAGAATTCCATCTGGCCGGTAACCTTCGGTCTCGCCTGCTGTGCCATTGAGATGATGGCCACAGGTACCGCCCGTTACGACCTGGCCAGGTTTGGATACGAGGTCTTCCGGCCTTCGCCCCGCCAGGCCGACCTGATGATTGTAGCGGGAACCATCACCAAGAAAATGCAGCCCCAGATAGAACGGATCTACCAGCAGATGCCTGAACCCAAGTGGGTGATGGCTATGGGTACTTGCGCCATCAACGGCGGCCTTTTTGCCAATTCTTATTCAGTGGTACCGGGAGCAGACCTCTTCTTGCCTGTTGATGTCTATGTTCCCGGCTGCCCACCTCGCCCCGAAGCTCTAATTTACGGTTTCTTACAGCTCAAGGAGTTAATTGCCGATCCTACTAAAGCTAAAGCGAGGGCTGGTGCCGATGCCGGAAAGTAAGATGGCCCAACTGGTTGAAAAGGCGGAGAACTCTTTCGGGGCCCAGGTCGTCGAGGGTTTCGTCAACCCCACCCTGTCGGTAGCCCCTGAAAACCTCGTGGAACTGCTCAAGTACCTCAAGGACAATGACCTGGTATCCTTCAACTATTTGCTGGATCTCACCGCTGTTGACCAGAAAGACCATTTTGTCCTGGTTTACCACCTGAGGTCTGTTGATTCAAAGGTCAGCCTTGGGATTAAGGTTAGTGTTGACCGGGACACCCCCAAGGTACCCTCTGTCACCAGCCTCTGGAAAGGGGCCAACTGGCATGAGCGGGAAGCATTTGACCTTTTCGGCATTGAGTTTGCCGGGCATCCGAACCTGACGAGGATCCTTCTTCCGGAAGATTGGGTGGGACATCCCTTGAGGAAAGACTTCACTACTTCCGGGGCCTCAAGTTAAGGCCCCAGCAGTCGAGGTGAAAAGATGCTCAAGACACAAGAACTCACCTTAAATGTCGGTCCCCAACACCCGGCCACCCACGGTGTCTTTCGGGTAATCCTGACCCTAGACGGGGAAAACGTGGTTGATGCCAAACCAGTGGTTGGCTACCTCCATCGTGGCATCGAAAAGCTGGCAGAAGGAGGTACTTACCTGCAGGCCCTTCCCCTGACCGACCGGCTGGACTATGTTTCGGCGATGTGTAACAATCTTGCCTACGTCCAAACAGTGGAAAAACTTCTCGAGGTCGAGGTCCCGGAAAGGGCCGAGTACATCCGGGTGATCATGGCCGAACTGAGCCGAATTGCCAGTCATCTTATCTTCACGGGAACCTTTAGCCTGGACCTGGGTGCTTTCACCCCGCTCCTGTACTGCTTCCGCACCAGGGAGCTAATTCTCGACCTTTTCGAAGCTGTCTCGGGCCAGAGAATGACCTTCAGCTACATCAGGTTCGGCGGCGTCGCCAAGGATCTGCCCGACGGCTTTGAAGAGAAATGCCGCGAAGCACTGGGCATGGTGCGGAAAAATATCGACGATCTAAATACCATTCTGACCGGGAACGAGATCTTCCAGGCTCGGTGTCGAGGTGTTGGTGTGCTCGACCCGGAACTGGCGGTTGAGTACGGGGTAACCGGTCCCATCTTGCGTGCCTCTGGGGTCAGGTACGACGTTCGAAAAGACGACCCCTATGGCATCTATGATCGTTTTGACTTTGAGGTTCCCACGGGAACCAACGGCGATACCCTGGACCGTTACCTGGTCCGCGTCGCCGAGATGGGGCAAAGCGCCCGGATCATTGAACAAGCCCTGGACCAACTGCCAAAGGGGGAGGTTGCCGCCAAAGTCCCGCGCAACGTCAAACCGGTCGTAGGGGAAGCCTATCACCACATTGAAGGGCCCCGCGGTGACCTGGGGTTTTTCGTAGTTAGTGACGGTTCACCCAAGCCTTACCGGTGGCGAGTCCGCTCCCCGGCCTTTGTCAATATTTCTGTTCTACCTGAACTCGTCCGGGGATTGAAGGTGGCCGACCTCGTCGCCATTCTGGCCAGTCTGGACCCGGTCTTGGGTGAAATTGACCGTTAAATATACTCGGGAGAGGTGGCCATGGAAACCATTAATAATCTTTTGATTAACATCGCGCACGGAATAAGAGGGTTTATCCTTTCGTACGGGGCCACTGGGGATGCTGCTGACCTCCTGATGACCGTGGTGGCCGCTGCCATTCTGCTGGGGATTATCGGGTTCGTTGGTTTATACGGCATCTACGCCGAGCGCAAAATCGCAGGCTTCTTTCAGGAGCGTTACGGCCCAAATAGGGTTGGACCCTACGGGCTCCTGCAATCGGTAGCCGACGGCCTCAAGCTCATCGGCAAAGAGGACCTCCGGCCTGCGGGCGCCGACCCGTGGGTCTTCACTGCCGCCCCTTATGTCGTCCTAACCCCGGCGGTAATGGTTTGGGCTGTGCTGCCCTTCAGCAAGAACATCGTTGCCGTGGACCTAAATATCGGTATCCTTTACGTGGTCGCAGTCTCATCGGTAACCACCCTCGGCCTGCTCATGGCCGGGTGGGGTTCAAACAATAAGTACTCCCTTCTCGGGGGTATGCGTTCCGTAGCCCAGATGATCAGCTACGAGATTCCACTGGTTTTCTCCCTGATGGGAGTTATTATGATTACCGGTTCACTGAACCTGTCTGACATCGTCGCCGCCCAGGAGCGTGTCTGGTTTATCGTGCCCCAGATCCTCGGGTTCTTGGTCTTTGTTTGCGCAGCTACAGCTGAACTAAACCGCGTCCCCTTTGACCTGACCGAGGGAGAATCCGAACTGACCGCGGGAACCTACACCGAGTACAGTGGGATGCGTTGGGCATTGTTCTTTGCCGCAGAATACGCCAATCTTTTCGCTGTTTCCGCCATCGCCACGACCTTTTTCCTGGGAGGCTGGCAGGGACCGCTTCTTCCACCGTACCTTTGGTTTTTCATCAAGACCTGTGGGATGATCTTCTTCTTCATGTGGCTCCGGTGGACCCTGCCCCGGTTCCGGATCGACCAGGTGCTGAACTTCGGGTGGAAGCTGCTTCTGCCCCTTTCTATCGCCAACATCTTTATCACGGGAATCGGTCACTACCTCTTGGGCTAGCAGCGAATCTCATAGGATGGGAGTGATTTAGGAATGCTAGGGCTAGGTCTTGTCAGGGGTATGGGGCGCACCCTCAGGTACTTTTTCTCGAAGAAAATCACCCAAATGTACCCGGAAGAGCGTCCCAACCTGGCACCGCGCGTGCGCGGGCCAATCAAGCTGACCCCTTCGAAATGTATCGCCTGCTCCATCTGC
>SESX01000086.1 GCA_004367365.1 Candidatus Acetocimmeria pyornia | reverse complement strand
CTCTAATTGGTTGAAAACTGTGGACCACCAAGCGCCACCTGGCCACGACTCCATCGAGCTCACCGACCAAGATACTAACGACCCCCGCATAGCCGTTCGCCTGAAGGCGGAAAAACTGTTATGCCGGATGGACCTTAAAGTCGGTACGGGTTCTTCCCGTTATCCCACCCAGGTAGGACAAGCCGTGGCCAATCGACACAAACCCGGTACTCAAACCTTGGTACTACTTAACACCGTAGGCAGGGCCCAGAAGGTTTACCGGAGGCTGCAGGATATCTACCGAACAAAAGGACCGAACCTGGTCCTCCTTCACTCGCGCCTGCGTCTCCCCGAACGGGAAGAGAAGCTGAAAGAAGTCCTCCAACCAACTGACCCTGACGGACCCGGGCGCATTGTCATCGCCACCCAGGTTCTCGAGGCGGGGGTAGACATGTCATCTTACCAGCTTGTGACCGAGCTTGCACCCTGGCCGAGCCTCGTGCAACGATTCGGCCGGTGTAACCGCTACGGTGAACATAAAGGTGCGGTGATATACTGGCTCGATGTGAAAGACAGAGATTCCTCCCCCTACTCACCCGAAGCGCTTCAGGCAGCACGGAAACTGTTGGAGGAACTTGAGGGACAATCAGCTGCACCTGCAGACCTTCCCAGTCCTGGCCTGCCGCCCCTAGAGCACGAAGTCATCCGCAAAAAGGACCTTGTCGAGCTTTTCGATACCACCCCAGACCTTTCCGGTAATGACGTTGATGTATCCCGGTTCGTAAGAGAGGCGCGCGATACCGACGTAAGGGTCTGCTGGCGACGATGGCCGGCCAGGCAACATCCTCCTGAAGACTGGCCTCGACCTGTACGGGAGGAACTCTGCCCTGTACCTATCAGTGAGCTCCGTAATTTCCTAAGGTCTGGAGGCCGTCGAGGTTGGGTATGGGACCACCTGGACAGGAGATGGCAAGTCATAGACCCCTATGAGCTCTGGCCTGGAGCAGTAGTAGTGCTGCGGAGCGAAGATGGAGGATATCAGCCCCATCTGGGTTGGAACCCTTCGTATACAGGGAAAGTACTTTCGTTACAACCCCAAAGGGGTGAAAGCAACGAGGCAGGGGGGGACGATTTCCCTACCTTCTCTCCCGGTGTCTGGCAGGACCTGCCCCAACACAGCCACGACACGGTTAGCGAGATGAAGAAAATAACTGACCACCTGGATATAGGCCAGCTCAAACGTTTTATACCAGACCTCCTCGATGCCGCCTTGTGGCATGATATTGGCAAGGCTCATCCGGTCTTTCAGGAGACCCTGTTAGCGGAACTCGAAGAGCCCGAACGTTCCCAGCGGGCCGAGACTTTATGGGCGAAGGGCCGGCGTAACGGTCCCCCGCGCCCCCACCGTCGTCCCCACTTCAGACATGAACTGGCCAGTCTTCTGGCTCTCCTGGAAATTGAACGACGAGGAGAGTTGCCTAGTCTGAGCGACCTGGCTCTCTACCTGGTAGCCAGCCACCATGGTCGTGTGAGGCTGGGCATACGGTCTATGCCCGGCCACGACGGCTTGGGGAGACAAAGCACCCCGAGACTGGTACTGGGTGTCCAGGACGGTGACGAGCTGCTGGCGGTAAGACTGGGGCCCGACCACCACATACCGGCGGTACGTCTTGACCTGGCCCCAACACAGATAGGCCAGTGTCCCGGTGGTCACTCCTGGCTAAACCGCACCCTGAGCCTCAGGGATGACCCTACCCTAGGCCCTTTTCGGTTGGCCTACCTTGAGGCGCTGATACGGGCAGCCGACGTCCGGGCGAGTATACGAGCTGACGGGAGGGATAATTGATGGCCTGTAAAGTTCTACTGCTTTCAGGTTGCACCTACGAGCCCTTGATGTCCTATCTTAAAGCTTTGGGCATACTCCGCCTGGTCGCTGAACAAAGGGACACAACCGTCCGGGGAGCGTGGTCGGCGGGAACCTTTGAGCTCTACACTAAACTCGATGACGAAACTCTTCTGGACTTCTTCCTTGAGGAATACAAGCCTACCCCGATTATCAACCCCTGGAACTCAGCCTCCGGTTTCTGGGGCGGTAAAACCCCGTCTAAAGCATTACAGGCCTTAGAAGAGTCTACCCATCCCCGTCTGACCGCCTACCGGGATGCAATAAAGGAGACCAGGTCCCTACTGGATACCTTTGGCTTCCGGCGCAAACCCTCGAACAAAGATAAGCCACGTCTCCTGCGTATACTACGGTCCACCGCGCCCGACCCGCTCGTGGCTTGGATTGATGCCCTTAGTGCCCTTACCGAGGACAAAGTTACGTTTGCGCCGGTGCTCGGAACTGGTGGTAATGATGGAAGACTGGAGTTTTCGGTCAACTTCATGCAGCGACTGGCCGATATCATCCCTTTTAATCGTGAGGGCTGGAACCAGACCGAAGGTCGACGTCGTAGAAACCCGGCTGAGGTCAGTCGCAACTGGCTTGAGGCCGCTCTCTTTGGTGCGGAGCCATCTGGACTTGTCTCAGCGGCGGTAGGTCAGTTTCACCCGGGCGGCGTGGGCGGACCTAACGCCACCCAGGACTTCGAAGGCGATTCGGTGGTGAACCCGTGGGATTACGTGCTGATGTTGGAAGGGTCCTTGTTGCTGGCCGGTTCGGTGGCTCGGCGCGCCGGTCGTGACAGCCGGCAAAAGCCCGCCTTCCCCTTTACCGTCCGACCTTCACCTGCAGGCTGGCAGACGGTGGCCCATACGGATGCTGTACAGGCACGACAGGAGATTTGGATGCCGGTTTGGGAGCGACCAGCCTCCCTGGCTGAGATAGCCCATCTCTTAGCGGAAGGCCGGGTCCAGGTCGGCCGCCGACCGGCGGTCAACGGAACTGACTTTGCCCGGGCCGTGGCTACATTGGGGGTGGACCGCGGGCTGTCCGGTTTTTCACGCTTTGGATTTGTTCAGCGGAGCGGCCGCGCCTATATCGCGGCGCCCCTTGGGTACCTCCCAGCAAAGGTATGTCCGGAGGTACAGATTATCGAGGAGGCCGACCAGTGGTTACTCCGCCTTGGGCGTGCTGCCCGTCGTGACGGTGCTCGTGCCAGTCTTCAGCGAGCCCAGCGGGCCATAGATGACGCCATTTTCCGGTTCTGCGGAGACGGTAACCCGCGAAGCCTACAGGACGTGCTCATTGCGATGGCCAATGCTGCCCAAACAGTGGCAAAGAGCAAGGGCTTGAGGCAGAGAATTCCCCCCGTCTCGGGGCTTAGTCTGAGGTGGCTTTGGGCGTGTGATGACGGAAGTGTGGAGTTTCGTCTATCAAGCGCTCTAGCCTCGCTTGGCCGTCTACCACCCGATTCCGAAGAACCTGCCGTGGCTTTCTTACGTTCCTACCTGGAACCCGTAAACGCTAATGCTGGGGGACGGCCTCCCTGGAACCCTGACAGCAGAACCGTGGTCTGGCGAAGCGGTGGCTTGGTACGGAACATGATTAAAGTCCTCGAACGCCGCTGCGTGGATGCCCAACGTGGTGGTATCCTGCACCCTGCACCCGTGGCGGGATACAGAACCGCAAGGTTACAGGATGTAAATTCCTTCTTGCTAGGTGAGGTTGACGACGGACGTATAGAGAGCCTGCTGCGGGGCCTGGCCCTATTACGCTGGCCACCGATTGTAAGAGACTACCGAAATCGGAAGGTTCCCGTATATGCACCGGCGAGAATCAATAGGCTCTATGCGTTGTGTAAGCTTCTGTTCCATCATGAACCTCTACCGCGTCCGCAGAATCTTACGGACCGCCCCCAGGTTCGTCCCGAGCTTTCGCTCCTTGCCCGATTGGAAACCGGGAATGGTCGCGAAGCGGTCAAGATCGCTGCCCGGAGGTTACGGGTTGCGGGGCTGTCGGTGCTAGGAACGAGCGGGGGAAGACAGGCCAGGGTACCTGTGCTAAACTGTTCCAGGCACCTGGGAGAGCGCATTGCTGCTGCTCTTCTGTTTCCTATTGACACTAGTAGTCTTCAGGCCCTGATGCGCTTGACTGTACGTGAGCTGCAAGCTCAGTAACGGAAGTTCCTGTAATTCTTTTTGAGGAGGGAACCCGTGTGAACCTTGATGCGTTGCTAGAAGAGGAACGTCTGCTAGTTGAGGTCGATCTGAGACCGAGACAAGGGGAACGTTTTCAACCTACGGGCTTTCCCGAGCTCGGGCCGGCAACATACACTCTGCCAGACGGGACTGAGATGCTGCTGGTAGAATCAGCCCAATCTATGGCCAACCGACTTGAGACTCCGTGTTGGGATGAGGTGGCCCAGGACGTAGCTGAACCGCTCCGGGGCATGCCTTATGTGCGGGTATGGTACGACGGGAAGGTGCTTACCAATTCACTTCTAGAGGCCCACAGGTTAAACTCACCGTACATCCTCGAAAGTGAGAAAAAGGACTTCTTCTATGCCCTGCAGGACGAACTTAATACCCTGGAGGAGGGCCCGGTGGACCTTCACGTCTTCGCGCGTGTGGTCTGCAAGTATGACCCTAACACACTTCTGCATGGCGTTTTTCTTGCCAAAAAGGAACTGGCCAAGGGCCGACTCCGTCTTCCCCGCCTGCTGTCAGGGTTTGTTGAGGCGAGGGACGTCTACCCCGTCGAGAGCGGTGGTGTGAAGTACGACCGGGTTGACCCTAGTGCCAACGCTGTTTTGGGGTTTGGCAACGTTCCCTACCCGCGCACGGAGTTCGTGGCCGCGGCAATTACGGCCTACTTCAACCTCGACCTCCGAACCTTAAGGGGTTATCGGCTTGGGAAGGAGGCGGAGAGGTTCCTCCTCGCCTTGGCTATCTGGAAAATTCGTCGTTTCCTAGAGACGGGCCTGCGCCTGCGCACTGCCTGTGACCTCGTGTACCAACGAGTTCGAGTGGAGATGCCGTCGGGATTCTCCCTGCCGAGCACGTCAGAGCTAGAGGAGATACTGCCTGGGCTCATCGCTGCCGTCGACCTGTTTGCAGACCCGCCGGTTACCGAGGTAACGTTCAAGCCTCCTTCTAAGTGGAAGTCAGCTGAAGAAAGGGAAGGAGAGGAAGCGCAGGAATGATTGCCTTCGCTTTCCGGTTCCTCGCCGGCCGTTACCATGCTACGCCGTGGGGGCGGCACGTAAACGAGGGCGTGCCCGAATGGCCTCCGTCGCCCTGGCGGGTATTGCGGGCACTAGTAGCCAGCTGGATGCGTACACGGCCGGACATCGACGAAGAACAGGTAGCTGCCATCCTTGAGAAGCTAGCATCTCCACCCTTGTTGTGGCTCCCTCCGGCGAGTGTGGGTCATACGAGGCATTACATGCCCTGGTTCAAAAAGGGGCCCGGTGACCGGACCCTTGTGTTCGATACCTTTGTGGCGGTACCCCGCCAACAAGAAGTCCGGATGATATGGCCAGAGGGGTCCCTGGAACCTGAGAACCGGCGAATACTTGCCGACTTGCTGCGCGGGGTTACGTACCTCGGCCGGGCGGAGTCGTGGTGTAGAGTGCGGCTAGATGACCAGCCCCCGGAAGCAAACTGTCGTCCTTTAGAGTCAGGGGAGGGTGCTTCCAGTGGAGAAGAGACGGTACGGGTTGTCGTTCCGCTTCCTATTGCCGCCGAAGAACTGCTAGCCGGGCTACTGATGGAAACTGCCGACCTCCGCTCTCGTCTGCGGCGACTTGACCCTCCCTGCAGTCAGTGGGTGAATTATGTTCGTCCCAGGGGGTGCTTACAGGTAACGGGTGTCCAGCGTCGGACCGTGCGCGTGTCCAGGGACCCGGTTGTGGCCGTAAGATATGCCCTGGACCGACGGCCGTTGCCTTTGTTGCAAGAGGCGCTAATGGTCGGAGAGCAGGTTCGCATGGCGGCTATGGGTCGTTACGGAAGGATGACTAAGGGACAGGTCTCTCCCATTCTCGCGGGAAAGGAGGACGGGAAACCCCTGAAGGGCCACCGGCACGCTTTTTACTTGCCAGTCGACGAGGACGGCGATGGGCGCCTTGACCATCTGCTTATCTATGCTTTAGGTGGTCTTGGGGAACGGGAACAAGAAGCACTTGGCAGCCTTGAGAGCATCCCTTGGGGGGATAGAGAAAGCCAGGAGGCACGTCGCTTGAAGGTTTTGTTGCTGGGATTTTTGCGCCCCCGGGATCTTATGGACAATCCACAAATTTTCGGACCAGCTCGTGAGTGGGTCTCCCGCACACCTTATGTTCTCACGCGTTACCCAAAGATTTATCGTGACGGGCGGCCTAAACTGAACGAGTTCGGTGAACAATTAGACGGGCCTGAGGATCAGGTTCGCCGAGAATGGGAGCAGCGCCGTCGGGACCATCCGTTCCTGCCGCCACTGGTCGGAGTCAGATTTGTAGAACGTTTAAGGTTGAAGGATGGTAGGACCATACGCTGGCTTTCATTCCGAACACGTAGACGTAAGGGAAAGGGAAAGGTTTCTGGGTTTGTTTACGGTCTAACTCTCGAATTCGAGGAACCAGTAGTCGGCCCGCTGGCGCTTGGCTATGGATGTCACTTCGGGTTGGGGCAGTTCGGGCCAGTTGACGTTCTCGGCTGACGGTTGGGTATCGCTTTTATCGCTTTCTGTAGGGAGCCTTGATAGCGCGAAGGTGAAGTGGCCATGAAAACACCGGGAGGTTCGCAAAGAGTTTGGAAGCCTTGGAAACAAACGAATTTGCTTGACCAGGGGGATAAGCTTGTAATGATGAGGGGACTGATTACCAGCGGGTTCGCGAAATGGACGAGTGAAATGCAGACAGGCTAAAGGATAAAATGGGCACAGTTAGATCCGCAGTTGAAACTGCGGCTCCGTTGAAGCTTCCAATAATTCTTAATTCTCCGATCTGGATTCAGGTTAGATCCGCAGTTGAAACTGCGGCTCCGTTGAAGCGCCGCTCTAGCGCGTGAGTCCTTAACCACTTACCGGTTAGATCCGCAGTTGAAACTGCGGCTCCGTTGAAGCTCAGCCAATAAGGAGATTGACTACCTCTGCCGATGTTAGATCCGCAGTTGAAACTGCGGCTCCGTTGAAGCGTTTCCGTATGGACGTACCAGATCAGGATCCGCAGTTAGATCCGCAGTTGAAACTGCGGCTCCGTTGAAGCCCGATCGCAGGTCTGATAACCCAGACACCAGCCGGTTAGATCCGCAGTTGAAACTGCGGCTCCGTTGAAGCCACGGTGCTGGTAACGTATCCTCCACCCGATACCGTTAGATCCGCAGTTGAAACTGCGGCTCCGTTGAAGCTCTCAACGACGACCAGAGAGAATCTATCATCACGTTAGATCCGCAGTTGAAACTGCGGCTCCGTTGAAGCCGGACCTGCGCAACAAAAAAATCCGCGCGGACGAGGTTAGATCCGCAGTTGAAACTGCGGCTCCGTTGAAGCTTCACCCGCTTGATCTGAACAAACCGCACTCCCGGTTAGATCCGCAGTTGAAACTGCGGCTCCGTTGAAGCCGATCTGCCCCGGGCGCTTGCCAGCCTTCAAGAGGTTAGATCCGCAGTTGAAACTGCGGCTCCGTTGAAGCAGCTCATCAGCAGATGTCAGGACCGTCCCGCTATCGGGTTAGATCCGCAGTTGAAACTGCGGCTCCGTTGAAGCGGTTTCAACCGCTCTATGAACTCTCCCAGGTCCACGTTAGATCCGCAGTTGAAACTGCGGCTCCGTTGAAGCTTCCAGGAAAGGAACCTGGATTTCCGGGCAGACGGAAACTGCTACCCCGTCAACATTACTCGGTTCTTGAGCCGATACCCGTGGGGTTTGCTATCGGCAACTACGATTGGAGCTCGAGCATGATTGATCTGAGGAGGGTTTCGGAGACCTCTTCGTCCGAGATGAGGGTGATGCCGTTTTTCTGAAGGAGATATGCAGCTAGGCCTAGGCCGGGCCGGACCCGGTCCTGGAAATTCCCGTCGTAGACGCAGGACGGGGCACAGGACGGGCTTTTTTCTTTAAGGACCGCGTACCTGATCCCCCATTTCCTGGCCAGGTCCAGGGTTTCCACGGCCCCTTTATAATATTCCCGGGTAACATCGGTACCTTCCCGGTTAATGACCCGCGCCTTTCCCTCCAGAACATCTCGGGCTGAACCCCCGCAGATCTCGGCTGGTGGTCGGGGTGTAGGCAGGCCGCCCATTTGCTCAGGGCAGACCGGGAGGATCACAGCCGGGTCGAGGCGGGAAATAAGGGGGTGTTTCTTGCTCTGTCCGTCGTAACGACAGGGCCGGCCCAGCAAGCATGCGCTGACCATGAGGAAACCAGGTTTCTTTTCGTTCGGCCGCCCGATCGGTCTGGACTTTGGCCCTGGCCGGGGTACCAGTACCGAATCCGCCATTAGGCCACCCCCACATGTTTTCCGCTTCCATCTTCATTATTTTATCACGTTATCTCGCGTAGGAGGACGACCAGAAAAACGAGTCAGAGTAATAGTCTTTATTTTCAATTAAGGAAATCCAACCTTAATAAATTTCCTAACTTTATTGTCTTTCCCGCCCCAAGAAAAGCAGGTTTACGGTTGGCGCAGGAGGTTCCGTAAACACATAGAAAACCCTCGCCTCGAAAAAAATAGCCTTTGAGGTGAACTGCTTTGAACGAGGCCAACGAAGCGTTAGCCAAGAAGGTCAAACAGTATTTGCTCGATAAGACCGATTCAAGCGGACTGGATGTCCATGTTCGCGCGGTTGATGGCGTGATCACACTGAGTGGAACGGTTGACGTCCTGGCCGACAAAATTGCCCTGGAAGAACTGGCGCAACAGGTACCCGGTGTTAGGAAGGTCGAGAACGGTTTGACTGTATCGATGGACGGGAAGTATACCGATCATCATATCCAAAAGGAACTGGAGGCCCGCCTGGCTGATATAAAGGTAGCCCGAAAGGTGACTGCAACGGTTTCAAGGGGTCGGGTTTTGCTGCGGGGTGAAGTTGACGACTTGTTGGCAAAACAGGCTGTCCTTGAGGAGACGAGGGCTACGCGCGGGGTGAGCGAAATCGAGGAACAGGTTTGTATCAATCCCACGGAAGAGATGCGTACCGATGATGTAAGTATCACGAATGAAGTGGAACGTGCCCTGGCTGCCACAAGAGTGGGGGCGGCCTATATCAAAACCGAAACCAAAAACGGCACGGTTTACTTGACCGGATGGGTCGACGATCCTGAAGAACTGCAAATTGTGGAAGAATCCGTTCGAGGGGTCAACGGGGTTCAACAGATTGTGAACGAAATTTCTATCCGTGGTAAAGAATAGAAAAGCCCAGTATCTGGTGAGTGCTTTATGACCTCAGGAATGCTTTATCCGCAACAGGTGGCTGACCTTCTCTTGGTTCCCAAGATACCCCCCTATTGCGGGGTTCTCTGCGGGATAGAAGGCCGGCCCGAGGGCCGGCCCAAAACGCCACTAACGTTCCTCCATGAGGCTTCTCTCGGCTCTTTCGATGGCCTTCCTGACCAGGCTCCCGCAGTCCCTGGAACTAACATTACCCCAGCCCTCGGTACGGACTGTATCTGCCACACCGAGTTCCTGGGCAAGCTCCATCTTAAGTTCCTCGGACATGAGTTGCCTTCTTCGTGCCATCAAGCCTCACTCCTTTTGTTTTGAACGTTGTGGCGTTAATAGTATGAGTTCAATTGTTTCAAACCATGCTGAAAAGTAATGGGGGGTACGGACGAAATCGGGAAGGAAAATGGGTGTAAGGCCTCTTTAGAAGGCAATGCTATTTATGAAAAACATTAATTAAAACCAATGAGAAAGGGTAGGATGACCAGTGACCCGGGAAAAAGTGCGCGCATGTTGTATTTCCCTGGCCAGGTGCCTGGCGACCGAACTTGCCTACTTAAACCAAAGGGGATGGATCCTTGAAGGAGGGGCTGGTGGGGAGGATTTTCGATTTAGCAAAGACTTCTATTACCCGGCCGGTGAAGAATTTCATGTAGTTGTGGCCGAAGAGAGGAGGAAAGATGGAGGAGAAGCAAGAATAAAAGTGGATAACCGAACCTTTGCTGTCACAGAACTTGGTGAAGTGAGCGCACTCGTAGAGGAGGATGGGGTAGAGGAAATCAAGCGGATCCTGGTTCTGTTGGCCGAAGTGTTAAACTGAAAATTCATCCCGGGGATTGTTGGCTGGGGGGCGGTGAATCCGGCTCTGGGGGGGCTGTTCTGTGCATGAATCAAAAAGCATCCAGGCGGCGCGTGCGGCAGCCAGGATGGCGCTCTCACGAAACCGGGAGGAAGAAGCGGTCCTAAAACGGGAGTTCGAGAAGCAGGGGGTCAGGGTGGCAGCGGTAGATTACGGTGGAGACCTGGTTTCGTCGGTCAAGACGATTGTTGAGCGTTCGGTGGTGGCTGCTAAACGCGAAAGGGTCATCCGGGAGACCTACCAGGAAATCGGGGCCGTGGCCGGCG
>SESX01000085.1 GCA_004367365.1 Candidatus Acetocimmeria pyornia | reverse complement strand
CTCACGATACTACCGGATCAAGGGGCCGCTGAATACAGCTTCGAATTTTCATGCTTCGTGGTGCTGCCCCTTGTGGCGGCATGGAGCACTACTAGGAAAAGGTTCCATCGCTGGCGGCTTTTCCTCTTGGTATCAGGCTCACCGGATGCTTATCATGAGCCTCACCTGCTCCAGGCTGCAGCTGTAAAGCAGCCAGGACCAGGAATCAGGTATTCCTATTTCCGTGCTTCAACCGGAGGGTTCGACTGGTTTCTTTCAAAAATATCGTCGGCGTCAAGGGTAGAAATCCCCAGACGGCTGAGAAGGGGGTCCCAACCTAGAAGCCCCTGCGTTGTCATGGTGGCCCCACAGCCCAAGAGCAGCCAAGTCAAGAGTCCGGCTGACCTCTCGAGCCGTGCGGCGCCGAGGGTGAGCAGTAAGACCCCGGCCGACAGGCGGCAGTACCTGTCCATGGTTCCCAGGTTTTGTCGCAAGTGAGCCAGCCTCCTTTGCGCCTGCGGTTTGGTACTATTATGCCTCAACCGGTCCAGGGTCATGCCGGTGCGTTCTCGTTGTAGTTGGCCTGGTGTCCAGTTATGGTCTATAATCGTAGGTGGTGCCTGGACTTTGACCAGGCCTTCTGTTGAGTGGTTGTTGGAGTTTTTCTGGAAGGGAAGGGAACTGGTATGATTCAGGGGGAGCTGGTTGACATTGTGGCTTACCGGCCCGAGTATATTGATCTGGCAGTCGAAATGCTTTCAGACCCCGAGGTGCGGCGCTACTTGCCCTCGTTTATTTGGCCGCCTGGTGCGTCTGAGGTGCGGGACTGGTTCCAGCGTATGGAAGGCGACCCGCGGACAAGGAACTTTGCCATTCTGGACAAATCGGGCCAGTTTATTGGTAACATCGGGCTTCGGAACCTGAACTGGCAGTCACGGACGGTGGACCTGGTGATTTTCATCGGGGACCGGCGGTTTTGGGGGAATGGTTATGGACGGGACGCCATCTGTGCTGTCCTTGACCATCTTTTTGCCAACTTGAACCTGCACAGGGTTGGTTTACAGGTACTTGAGTATAACGAGCGGGCCATACGTTGTTACCAGGCCTGTGGTTTTGTCGTGGAAGGGCGGAGCCGCCAGGCACACTACGCGAACGGCCGGTACTGGGATTTGATCCAGATGGGGATCCTCAAGGATGAGTGGTACGCGCGACGGGACATGGCTTAAACGTCAGGGGGTTTAGGATGGGGCATTTCAGGACCCTAAAAGACTTCATCATCAAGCATAAGTGGCGCTACCTCATCGGGGTGACCTGGCTCCTGGTGGTTGACGTGATGCAGTTGGTCATTCCCCGCCTCCTGGGAAACTTCACTGACGCCCTGCAGAGGGGGAACATCGACAATGGCGACCTCGTGCTTTTTTCAGCTCTCATTCTCTTCCTTGCCGGTGGTATTGCCTTTGCCCGCTACCTGTGGCGCATGTACATTTTCGGCACGGCCCGGTTGTTGGAGTACTCCTTGCGCAACCGGCTTTTTAGCCATCTTCTTAACCTCTCACCTTCTTACTACACCCGTCACAAGACCGGGGACCTGATGGCCCGCGCCACCAACGACCTCCAGGCGGTGAGGCAAGCCTTCGGTCCCGGGATTGTCATGTTCACAGATGCCGTGGTCCTTACCCTGGCCACCGTGACCCTCATGGCCGTGACCACAAACATCAAGTTGACAGCCATGGCCTTGCTTCCGCTTCCTTTCCTAGCCTTTGTTTCCCGTTTTTTCGGCCGGATCATCCACTCCCGGTTCCGGCAGGTTCAAGAAGCCTTCTCGGGGCTCAGTGGTCGGGTACATGAGAACGTGGCCGGGATCAGGGTTGTCAAGTCCTTTGTCCAGGAGGAGGCCGAAATCAAAAAGTTTACTTCAGTGAACCGACATTACCTCGAAACCAACATGCACCTGGTCAGGGTTTGGAGTGTCTTCGGGCCCCTGGTCCAGTTCATTTCAGCGGTGAGCTTCCTGATTGTCCTGGGCTACGGTGGTTTCCTCGTTTTGGAGGAGACCATCACCCTGGGTGATTTCGTGGCCTTCAACAGCTATCTTGGGCTTTTGACCTGGCCGGTGATGGCCCTGGGGTTTGTCATGAACATGCTTCAGCGGGGTTCGGCCTCCATGGAGCGGATCAACCGGATCCTTGAGGAAAAGCCAGAAATCACCGAGCCAGCCAACCCGGTTTCCATGGACAGGGTCAGGGGACAGGTGGAGTTCAGGAATGTCACCTTCCGCTACCCCGGGTCGGAAAACCCAGAACCGGTTCTACGCAACGTGAGCCTGGTTGTGGAACCTGGTCAGACGGTAGCCGTCGTGGGTAGGACCGGAAGCGGTAAAACGACCCTCGTCAACCTTTTGCTCCGGCTCTACCCGGTGGACGATGGTTCCATCTTCATTGACGGGTATGACATTAACCGAATTCCCCTGGTGGTATTAAGGGACGCTGTGGGGTATGTGCCGCAGGACGACTTTCTCTTTTCCAAGACAATTAGGGAAAACATCACCTTTGGCTCCCCGGGCATCCCTCCCACCGTGGTTAACGAAGCGGCCAGGGTCGCCGGGATCCACCAGGAAATCCTTTCTTTTTCCCACGGCTATGAAACATTGGTCGGCGAACGCGGGGTAACCCTTTCCGGGGGGCAGAAACAACGGGTTTCCATCGCAAGGGCCCTAGCCAAACACCCCCGGATCCTGGTTTTGGACGACAGCCTTTCCGCGGTTGACACCCGTACCGAAGAGGCCATTCTGAGAAGCCTGAGAGAAGTGAGGCGGGGACTGACTAATATCATCATTTCCCACCGGGTGTCAAGCATAAAGTCGGCCGACTGGATTGTGGTCCTCGAGGCCGGACGTGTTGTGGAACAAGGACGGCACGCAGACCTCCTTGCCCGTGGCGGGGTTTACTACGAGTTGTACCAAAAACAAGTGCTCAGGGAAAGGATTGAGCATTCCTGAACGGAGATGGACGGAATGAGAGATTTTCACGAAGAAGAGACCCTGGGGAAGGCCTATGACACCCGTTTGATGCGAAGGCTGCTGGCTTATGCCCGGCCTTTTTGGGGCTGGGTCTTTCTCTGCATCGTCCTTCTTCTCTTTATTACCGCTGCCGACCTTGCCCGGCCGTACCTCATCAAGATTGCCATTGACGACCATCTGACGGTGGTCTACCGGGTGGCGAAGAACAGTGCTTCTCCCGGGAACACGGTAAACTTAAAGGCCCTTCGGAGTGAACACCTGCAGGGGCTTCTGCGACTTGTCTACCTTTACCTGGGCATCATTACCGCAGGGTTTCTACTCAACTGCCTCCAGACCTACCTTCTCCATTACACCGGTCAAAGGATTATCTATAGGATCAGGCAGGAATTGTTTGCGCACCTGCAGCGACTGTCACTGTCCTATTTTGACCGGAACCCGGTGGGCCGCCTGGTGACGCGGGTGGCCAATGATACGGAGGCCTTAAACGAGATGTATACCAACGTTCTCGTCAACCTTTTCGGGGACCTTTTCATCATTGCTGGTATCGTTGTCGTCATGTTGCGGCTGAACCTCCAGCTGGCACTGGTCAGTTTCACCGTGATCCCCCTCATCGTAGTGGTTACGGTCGTTTTCCGCCTGCGGGCCCGGGAGGCGTACCGCCGGGTGAGGGTTAAGCTGGCGCGGATTAATGCCGCCCTGCAGGAAAATATTTCCGGGATGAAGATCGTCCAGGTCTTTAACCGGCAGGCGCGCCAGTTTGAAGAGTTCCGGGAAGTTAACCGTGAGCATTACCTGGCGGGGATGCAGCAGTTGAAGGTTTTTGCCGTTTTTCGGCCGACCCTGGACCTGATCCGCTACTTTGCCCTGGCCCTGCTGGTATGGTATGGTGGCAGGGCGGTGCTGAATGAGAACCTCCAGTTTGGGGTGCTCTACGCCTTTGTCAACTACATTGACCGCCTCTTTCGGCCTATCAATGATCTCAGCGAGAAGTACAATATCATGCAGTCGGCCATGGCTTCTTCAGAGCGGATTTTCATGCTCCTGGACTCAAAAGAAGAGGTTCCGAACCCCAAGAATCCTCGCCACCTCGGCCGGGTGAGAGGACAAATCGAGTTTGAGAATGTCTGGTTTGCCTACAAAGAGGGCGAATGGGTGCTCCGGGATGTGAGTTTTGAGGTAAAACCGGGAGAAACCGTGGCCATCGTAGGACCTACAGGAGCCGGCAAGAGCTCAATCATCAACCTGATCTGTCGTTTCTATGACCCCCAGGCGGGCCGTGTCCTGGTGGATGGGATCGATGTCAAGCAGGTCAAAAAGGAAGACTTGCGTCGACAGATTGGAGTTGTTCTGCAGGATGTTTTCCTTTTTTCTGGTGACATCAAGGGGAACATCCGGCTGAACAACGAGGGAATCAGCGAGCAGAGGGTCGCCGAGGTGGCCGGTTACGTCAATGCCGACCGCTTTATTGACCGTTTACCCCACAGGTACGACGAGACTGTCCAGGAGCGGGGCTCGACCCTTTCCGCAGGGGAGAGACAGCTTCTGGCCCTGGCGCGGGCCCTGGCCTTCGACCCGGCAGTACTGGTTCTGGATGAGGCTACGGCCAGCATTGACACCGAAACTGAGGCCTTGATCCAAGAAGCCCTGGCCCGGGTGATCAGGGGACGCACCACCATCGTGGTCGCCCACCGGCTGTCAACCATTAAGAATGCCGACCGGATCCTGGTTGTCCATAAAGGTGGCATACGGGAGGTTGGCTCTCACCAGGAGCTTCTGAACCGGCGTGGGCTGTACCACGACCTTTACCTCTTACAGTATCGGTGAAGGTGAACTGCTTTTAAACTCGCGCCGTGCTGTCACCAGTAGGGTGAGTTTTCCGGCTGGGGCCAGGAGCTGCCGAGGTTCATTACAACCGTGCAGTGAGCGTGACGCCGCGCAGGAAGGCCGGCGCAGTCGGCGCATTTTCGCAGTGGTCGCCCATACCGCCCCGGCGGCACCACGGAGGATGAAAATTGGAGGCGGTATTCAGCGGCCCCTGAATCGGGTAGTCCCATGAGTAGCACGCTAAGGTTGTTCAGGAGTGAAACCGGTTATACCGCAGCCCCGGAAGGGCCGGCAATAAAAAGGTGAGTACAAAAGCAACCATGGCGAGGGGAAAGTTGGATTTTCGGATTGGAAGAAAGGAAAAGGGGTGCATTTTGGATGCGCATCGGTGCCCATATCTCTATTTCTAAAGGTCTTCCCCGGGCGGCTGTTACGGCAATAGGGATCGGTGCTAATACCTTTCAGTTTTTCAGCCGGAATCCCCGCGGTGGGGCGGCCCGGAAGATTGGGGCCGAAGAGATTTCGCGCTGGAAGGTGAAAAGGGATGAACTTGGCCTGGCCCCGGTGATTGCCCATCTCCCGTACACTGTTAACTTGGGGTCGGACGAGGAGCGGTTGGTGCGGTTTGCCCGCATGGTGGTTACTGAGGACCTTCAAAGAGCAGGTCAGATTGGGGCTGAGTTTGTTGTTACCCACCCCGGCCGGCATGGTGAGGACGGAAGGGAGGAAAGCCTGGGCCGGGTGGTGCAGCTCTTGGAGGCTGCCCTGGGAGACCTGGAGGAAGGCAGCGGAACCTACGGCAAGGAGGCCGTACCGGAGGGGGTACCAGGTACGGGCCCGATGCTCCTGTTGGAGACCATGGCTGGCCAGGGTACGGAGTTGGGTCTCCTTGAAGACCTCCAGGCGATCCTTGAAGGCCTGGGCTGGCATGAAAGGGTTGGTGTTTGCCTCGATTCCGCCCATCTCTTTGCTGGGGGCTGGAACCTTGTTGAAAGAGGAGAGGTTGACCGGCTGGTAGAGAAACTAGACGCGACCGTCGGGCTGGACCGGGTCAAGGTGATGCATCTCAACGATTCCACCTACCCCTGTGGGAGCCGGCGGGACCGGCACGCGGTCATTGGTGAGGGGGAATTGGGTTTGGCCGGGATAGAGAATATTGTTAACCATCCTTTTTTGGGGCAGTTGCCCCTTGTCCTGGAAACCCAGGTTAAGGAATACTCTGATTACAAACCCCAGATCCAGACGGTGAAGGAGCTGGCTGGGAAACAGGAGCAAGACTGACGCAGAAAGGCTGTTGGCAGGGGGAAAGTGCGGAAAAATCCAGCTCCCTGGTGCCAAACAGTTCTTCTGCCCTTTACAAGGCCTCGCGGAGACCTTCGGCTGCAGAAGACCGGTCTGCGCTTTTGACAATGGTCACAGTCTGATTGTTCTTCAGGCCGGCTGCATTGGCTTCGTCGGTATCGATGTGGAATTCCAACCGGAAGTTATCTTTAACCCGAACTAGGACATCCTTGAAGACTACCGGCCGGACGCCGTCTGCCTGGATGTCCACCAGCTGCCCGTCCCTGAGACCCATCTTCTTGGCCGTGGCAGGGTTGCAGTGCAGGTGCCGCTGGGCGACAATAACCCCCTTATCAAGGACCAGTGTTCCCTTGGGACCTTTAAGAATCACCCCGGGGGTGTCTTCAATATGGCCGGACTGTCGTATTGGAGCGTTGATGCCGAGGCTGAAGCCGTCGGTAATGGCAATCTCCACTTGAGTCTTGGGCCTGGTGGGGCCCAGGACACGGACATTCTTGAGAACACCTTTCGGACCGACCAGGGATACCCTCTCCTCGGCTGCAAATTCGCCCTTTTGGGTGAGCGGCTTGTACACGGTAAGTCGATGCCCTGGCCCGAAGAGCACCTCAACATGCTCCTGGGTGAGATGTACGTGCCGGCTCGAAACTCCCACCGGGACCTGCCGTTCCATGATAAATCACCCTTTTTAAAATTATTTGAAAGATAATACTAGTGAACACTTTCACAAAGTCCGGCTCTAAAAAACCAGGTAGCGAGGCCAATGGTAGCAGGCGGCCGACCTGTCTACCTTCATTATAGGTTCTAAAGACGAACAGATCAACCCGGCTGCTCATTTCAAAATTGTGAATCTTTCCGGGCTGCCTTTGAAGGGGTGGCACCCTAAGGGATGAAAATCCAGGGTGGAAGCATTTTCGGACCAGGGGATGGTAGCCCAGGGGGGATAAGAGAGGGACCGGCTGGTCCCGCCCTATCCCCCAGTTTTCTGCCGGTTAGTCTTTTTCAAGAGAAGTGTTGAAGAGGTTTACGGCATTTCCCAGAGGGCTAACTTGACTGCGTAGGTCTTGTTTTGTGTGGCTGAAGATGAGACAAAGGCCACCAGCCCTTCGACGATCTTGGCAAGTTCATGTGACTCGTAGGTTCCTTCGAGGGTCATGGTCAGTCCGCGGTTTTCCACGCGGGTTGCCAGCGGTCCTGGAGCCCCACTTCCTCCTTGAAACTCGGCTCCCGCCGGGCCGTGTGCGTTTGACCTGGGTTCAACCAGGAAGACATCCCCGCGGCGGCTCTTCTTGACGCCGAGGCGATAGCGGAGATTACGAACCTGCCATTGTGAAAGGCCAAACTCGTTGCCGATTTCCTCGTCACTTTTACCTTCCCGGGCGAACTTGAGAAGTATTTCCCTCTGTTTTGCCTCCGGGAGGTCGGTCAGTGAACCTGCAGTCTCCTGGTCTGAGTTGGCTTTCGCCAGTTGTTCCTCCTGTAACAAAACCTGTCCCTCCTTTTTTCGATCGGTTCCGCCGGAGCTATTCCGGTCACTGCGTCCGGGCAGGTCATCCAGGTAGTATGAGATCACCGGACCGGAAAGGGGTGGGGCTCTATGGGGGCCTCGCAGTTCCGACGGCATGATGATCTTTCTTGGCCTGATTTTCCCTGCTATTTTCCTCTGCCTCCTAGCAAACTTTTTGTTCTCTTACCTGGTCCTACCCTGTCTTGACCTACCTGAATGGGGTCGTGGGCGCCCTAACGACCAAAACCACCCACCTGCTGCTGGGAGGTGTCACCGCTAACTAGTTTTGCCAGGCCTGCCCGATTTTATTTGTCTTTTTGTCTTTTTTGTTTGTACTAAGCAGTCATTTGCTTGTTATTATTACCCCCGCCCCGTGGTTTCAGAGCTGGGGGAAGGAATTCCGTGGATCATGGAGAATGAAAGGGAGAGTTTAAGGGCGATCATGTGAAAAATAGAGTCGCGGGGGAGCTCTTTTGGGGGCTGAGAAAGGGCCTGGCCCTGACCCCAAGGACCTGATCTGGTTAATGCCAGCGGAGGGAGACGACCGTTTGAAGGTAGTGCCAGGTCCCGTACTGAAGACGTCCCCTTCCGTGTTGGGAAAAGGACGTTTTTGTTTTGCGGTGGCTGCCGGTAGAGTTGCTATCTACCAAAATTATTTCAGCCAAGAGGGGGTAAGATTGGTGTTGGCAAGGGTGCTGACCATCGCTGGTTCCGACAGCGGTGGTGGGGCCGGTATTCAGGCCGACCTGAAGACATTTTCTGCCTTCGGTGTTTACGGGATGACCGTGATTACAGCCCTCACGGCCCAGAACACACTGGGGGTCCAGAAGGTGCAGGTGGTGGAAGCTGAGATGGTCGGGGCTCAAATAGATGCGGTGGTTGAGGATATTGGTGTCGATGCCGCTAAAACCGGGATGCTGGCCAACGCTGAAATCATCGAGTTGGTGGCCGACAAAATAGCGGAACACCGGTTAGAACGGCTGGTAGTTGACCCGGTGATGGTGGCTAAGGGAGGACACCCGCTCCTGGAAAAGGATGCGATCTCGGTTATGCGCCGGAAGCTCTTGCCCCAGACCCTGGTACTGACTCCCAACCTGCCCGAAGCCGAGGTTTTGGTAGGTAAACGCCTTGAAACAGAAGATGAGGTCATGGAAGCTGCCCGGGTGCTGGCCGATATGGGCCCCAGGGTGGTGGTGATCAAGGGTGGGCACTTTCGTCATGAGGCCGCGGCGGTGGACCTGGTTTACCTGGACGGCTCCTTGAGAAAACTCACGGCCCCGCGCTACAAGACCAGGAACACCCATGGAACCGGGTGTACCTTTTCGGCGGCGGTGGCTGCGGAGTTGGGCAAGGGCTCTGACGTTGAAACAGCTTTGGGTCTGGCGAAAGCCTTCATCACGCGCGCTATTTCCGAGGCCCTGGACCTGGGTTCAGGGTACGGCCCCACCAACCACATGGTGGGAACCGAGGACCTGAAACCAAATGTGTACTGGGAAGAGGTGTAGGCAGATGTTATCCGGACTGCTGTCTTAGACCCACCCCTCTACCTCTTGCGGTCCTAAATCAGGGTGGGCTATGGGACAACCGGACTCGGTTTGAGACGGGGACTGTACCCCGGTAGACAGCAGGGTCAGAACTTCGGCCTGTCGGAACCGGGGCATGAGGTCCAGGGTTCGGTTTCGAGGAGGCCAGTCCAGCAGGGGTGAAGATTCTCAGGGTTCGTGCTGCTGATGGTCCTGGGGAGTCCTCAGGCGCTATGAAGAAGTGCTTGACAGATCAACGACAGGGAGGGAATGAAATGACTTTGTCCAGGGAAGGGTTGGTTGCTGAGGTTGGGCGGCTGTTAGAAAGGGTGAGGGAGAAGGCCCCGTTGGTCCATAACATTACCAACTTTGTGGTCATGAACACTACGGCCAACGCCCTTTTGGCCCTGGGAGCCTCACCGGTAATGGCCCATGCCAGGGAAGAGGTTGAGGATATGGCCAGGGTTGCCGGGGCCGTGGTGCTCAACATCGGTACCCTCACCCCGGATTGGGTACAAGCCATGATCCTAGCAGGGAAGGTGGCCAATGCCCAGGGCATCCCGGTGGTTCTGGACCCGGTTGGTGCTGGGGCCACCCCCTTGCGGACTGAGAGTTCCTTTGAGTTGATGGAAGAAGTCCGGGTGGGTATTCTACGGGGTAATGCGGCTGAGGTTGGTGTTCTCGCCGGGGAAAAAGGTGAGGTGAAAGGGGTTGACGCGGTGGCTCTCGCGGGTGACGTGGCCGAGATGGCGAAAGCGGCGGCGACTGGGTTGAAGACGGTGGTGTCGGCTACCGGGAAGACTGACTACCTGAGTGACGGCACCTGCGTCTTGGCGGTTGCCAACGGCCACCCCCTTCTGGCCCGGGTGACGGGAACGGGTTGTATGGTTTCAGCCCTGACCGGTGCCTTTGCTGCCGTGAGCGAGAACATGCTCCATGCGGCCCTGGCTGCCCTGGTCACCTTTGGGGTGGCAGCGGAGATGGCCTTTGAGCAGGCCGGCGAGCGCGGCCCCGGGAGTTTTCACCTGGCCCTATATGACGCCCTCTACCGGATTGAGAGTCAGGACATCGAGAACCGGGCCAGGGTCGAGGTGGTAGAATGAAAGTGGTTGACCGGGAGGTACTGGCCAGAAGACTGAAGGTGTACGTTCTCACCGACCATCGCCTGTCACGGGGGCGCAGTGACCGTGAGGTGGTGGAAGAGGCTATCCGGGGCGGAGCCACGGCCATCCAGCTTCGGGCAAAAGAGATCTCCACCAGGGAAATGTGGGAAACAGGTCTGGAAATCCGAAAGGTCTGCCGGGCGGCGGGTGTACTCTTTATTGTTAACGACCGCCTGGACGTGGCCCTGGCGGTAGATGCAGATGGGCTCCACGTAGGTCAGGATGACCTGCCGGCCTCCGAGGCGCGTCGGCTTCTGGGACCTGATAAGGTCCTCGGGGTTTCCGCCCGAAGTGTGG
>SESX01000084.1 GCA_004367365.1 Candidatus Acetocimmeria pyornia | reverse complement strand
GGACCCAGTTCAGGCGCACCAAAGGAAACAGTAGTGCTCTTGTACCCCCAGTTCACGTGGCGAACCGAGATTTCCCAAAGGACACGTCCGGTCAAGGTATGTAAAGCCAAGAGCCTTGGTCCGAGGGTAACGTAGAGCCGGCCCCTCTCGACCAGGGGTCTGGACCAGGAAAAACCACCGGAAAACCTTTGGCTCCACATTATGTCACTAGTGAACCGGTCCAGGCACAAGACCAAGGTCCCCTCACCGTCTCCCGCCCGGCTCAGGACAAAAAGACGGTCCTGCCAGGGAAGAAGCCAGGCCCCACCTAGGCCGGGGTTCTTCCGTCTCCAGCGCACCTCAACCTGGTCAGTATCCACTGCATAGAGAATACCCCGTTCGGTGGCAATGTACACCATGGAGCCGGCAGTTGCTATCGGAGCTCGGATAAAGTCATCACCGGTACTAAACTGCCAGCGCAGGGCACCCGTATCAGCCTGGAGGGCATAGAGCATCCCGTCGTTGGACCCCACAAGCACGGTGTCTCCCACTACCCGAACCGGGGAGGTAATCTGGCCTGAAGTGATAAACTGCCAGTCCAACCAGCCGGTTGTCAGCTCCAGGGCATAAACAAAACCATTAAAGGCCCCGAAGAAGACCCGGTTGCCGTGAACCAAAAGAGTGGTTCTGATCTTGGCCAGCGCCGGAAAATCCCAACGGTGGTGTCCGGTTTGAAGGTCCCGGGCGTATAGGACACCACCATCTGACCCAACCAGTACCAGGTTCCCGCTTGGGACCGGAGTCGAGTGAACAGGCCCATCGGTGAACCGTCCCCACTTCAGGACAAGGGTTCGTACCAGGGGGGGACTGCCCTGAAAATTATCGCCCGGCCCCACCCCGGCACCCTCGGCTTCAACCGCGGCAACCGGGACCAGGACGAACACCAGTCCCAGAACCAGGAATACCTGCCGTACTCTGAAAAAATGCACGAAAAGAACCCCCGTTCACCCTTGCCCGGGTCTGAATCCCTGTCCCCAGCAACTCACTTTGACACCCCCCCGGGGTTTTCCTGCTTCAGGCCCTGTGCCTCTGCACTTTGCCATCTCCCACGGGCACGGGGAAGACAGGGGCTGGCACGGAGGGAATAATGAACGGTGGTGGATGTCAAAATAAAAGAGATGTCTTGATTGGGGCCGAGTATTGGCGGGGAGGATTACATGTTGAAACGTGAAGCCAAGATTACCCTGGCCGCCTTGTGCACAGTACCCTTTATCATGGTTCTGGGTAATTCTATGCTCATCCCGCTGCTTCCTAAAATGAAGGCGGCCATGGATCTCACCCTCTTTCAGGTGGGTCTCATCATCACCGCCTTTTCTGTCCCTGCCGGCCTCTTCATCCCGGTCACAGGTTTCCTTTCAGACCGCTACGGACGCAAAACCGTTATGGTGCCGGCCCTGGTTGTCTACGGGCTCGGGGGCCTGGTGGCCGGTTTTACTGCCCTTTTCTTGCCGCACCCTTACTGGTGGCTGTTGGGTGGCCGGGTAATCCAGGGTATAGGAGCCGGGGGAACCTACCAGCTGGCGATGGCCCTCACGGGAGACATCTTTGAAACCCAGGAGCGCTCCAAGGCCCTGGGGCTTTTAGAATCATCCAACGGGTTGGGTAAGGTTGTGAGCCCAATCGCCGGGTCGGCAGCCGGTCTTATCGCCTGGTTTGCCCCTTTCTTCATTTACGGGGTTCTGGCCATCCCCATTGCCCTCCTCGTCTTCCTTTTGGCCCGTGAGCCACGCAAAAACAGAAGGACCAAGACACTCAACCAATACTTCAAGACCCTCAGAGACATTTCCAGCCAAAAGGCTTTACCCCTGCTGGCTGCCTTTTTTTCAGGAATGGTTGTCCTCTTTACCCTCTTCGGCGTCTTGAGCCTGTTTGCCGATTTTCTGGAGCAAGACTACCAGATCACCGGCTTCAGTGCCGGCCTCTTCATTGCCCTCCCGGTCCTGGTCATGGCCATTACATCCTACCTGGCGGGTGTTTACCTCCAGAAACGTCTCGCCAGGCTCTCCAAGGCAGCCGTGGCCGGTGGTCTTGCACTGATGGCCATCGCGCTCGGAACACTGCCTTTCCTGAAGACCCTTTACCCCTTTCTGGTAGGCGTGATGGTGGTAGGCCTCGGCACAGGGACCACCCTCCCAGCCCTCAACACACTCATTACCAGTGCCGCTTCTTCCGACCAGAGGGGCCTGGTTACGGCCCTTTACGGCACTGTACGCTTCTTCGGAGTGGCCATAGGTCCTCCTGCCTTCGGCTGGGCCCTAGCTTACGGAAGGAGCCCGGTCTTTTTCGGCGCTGCCGCCCTGAGTGCCCTGGGCGCCCTCTTGGCCCTAACCCTACTCAGGGAAGAAGTGATGCTTCCGGAAAACCTCCTGAAAACCTGAACACGGCTTAACACTTGCCAGTCCTCATGAACAAACTATCGGCGGGGTGGTTCTATGCGGCCACGTCACACCGACCGCCAGTACCTATACCTTACGCGGCCACACCTGCGCGGACCCGATGTGCTCCAGTACCTCCCTCGACATTGAGTTCTCTAGTTAGCAGCAGTCCAACTGCTGTTTTTTCTCTTCACAGCCCTTGTCCCCCTCACTTCCGGCAACATGAAGAACAGGAGGGGGTAAACCTCTAAACGCCCAGCCAGCATACCCAGGGTGAGAAGAACCTTTCCTAGAGCCGGAATCGGTGCGTACGTGTTAAGGGGGCCGACCATCTCCAAGCCGGGACCGATGTTGCCCAGGGTAGCCGCCACTGCCGCGAAAGCACTGAGGAGGGGTAACCCAAGCGCAGTCATTACCAGGGACATCACAACAAAGATGAGCAAGTAGAGAAGAATAAACCCGAGGATATTCATGACCACCTCTTCAGGGATCACCTTTTTCCCGATCCGAATCGGGATCACGGCTCGGGGGTGGATGATCTTGTAGAGCTCCCGGTAGGCGTACTTGAGGAGAACAAGCAAACGGACCTGTTTCATGGCCCCGGCGGTCGAACCTCCACACCCGCCGAGAAACATCAGCATGAAGAGCAAGCCCCTTCCAAAGGGGGTCCAGGCGTCAAAATTATCCGTGGTGAAGCCGGTGGTGGTGGTAATGGAAACAACCTGGAAAGCAGCGTGCCGGAGAGAGGTCAAGATGTCACCAGGGTAGATCTTGTAAGCCAGGCTCACCGTCGTCGTGAGAATCCCGATACCCAAAACAGAAAGATAAAAGCGAAACTCGGCATCACCAAACAGGCGACGCAGGTTACCGGTGAGGGCACTGTAGTAAAGACCGAAGTTCCCCCCGGCCACCACCATGAAGAGAATGATGATAACCTCCATCGGGACGCTGTTGAAGGCACCGATGCTCAATCCCCGGGTGGAAAACCCCCCGGTGGCCATGGTGGCAAAGGTATGGGTCATCGCATCGAACAAAGACAGGCCTGCGGCGTACAAGAGGATGGTTTCCAGAACCGAGATCCCGACATAAATGAGCCACAAAACCTTGGCTGTCTGGGCAACCCTGGGCAAGAATTTCTCAGGGGCTGGACCGGGAACCTCGGCCTTGAAAAGCTGCATGGCTCCGATCCCCAGCTGCGGGAGCACGGCCACAAAAAGGAGAATAATTCCCATTCCGCCCAGCCAGTGGGTCAGGCTTCGCCAAAACAGAATCCCGTGAGGCTGGGCCTCTATATCTTCCAGGACCGTGGCCCCGGTCGTGGTGAATCCAGACATGGTTTCGAAAAGGGCGTCAGGGAAGTTATCAAAGGTGCCGTAAATTAAATAGGGAAGGGCACCGAAAACAGCCGCCAACACCCAGGACAGGGTGACGATGGCCATCCCTTCCTTGGAGGTAAGCTTCAATTCTGTCCGGTTTTCAGACCGGCTGAAGTAGAGCATCCCCAGGCCTGCTGTCCCAGTGACACCGATGGAGATGATAAAAGCCAGAAGGTCTCCTTCCCGGTAAACCAGGGCCCAAAGGAGGGGAAAAACCATGGCCCCAGCCAGAATCAGGCTCAGAAGTCCGAGGGCACGGAGAATAAGGTTCAGCCTCAATACGGTCCTTCCTCCCAACCTATCCAGGGATTAAAGTCCGTCAGCAGCGTTGTCCTTTGCTCTGTTTACGAAAAATAACGGTCGGCAAGGGCCGCTGTTTCCGGAAGGCTGAAGATAATCACCGTATCTCCGGCCCTCACCATTTCATCTCCCTTCGGCACAATCACCTCACCCTGGCGAACGATGACTCCAACGATAATCCCGCGCGGTAAACGCAAGCCCTGCAGCGTTTTCCCCACCGCCCTGGCCCCTTCTGCCACCTCTAGTTCGATGATCTCAGCCTTTTCGTCCTCGAGAATCGCCACCGAAAGGACCTTCCCCCTCCGGGTAATCTTAAGGATCTCGGCGGCCGTCAGTAGGCGTGGACTTACCGAAGAATCTATGCCCAGGGATTTCAAAATGGGGTCGTAGTCAGGGTGGGTAACCTCCACGATAGCCTTACCGGCTCCCATCTTTTTGGCGAGTACCCCGCTCAGAATATTGGTCTTATCGTCCCCGGTAACGGCGACCACGACGTCGGCCTCAGATACCTCTTCCTGGTACAGGAGGTCAAAATCCCCGGCATCCCCATAAATAACAAGGATGCCGTCGAGTTGGGAAGCTATTTGCTCACACCTGTGCTTATCACGATCGATAATTTTGATCCCGAGCCCACCGTTTCTGCGGTTCCTTTGAAGGATCTGTGCCACCTGGCAACCGATACTTCCGCCGCCCAGGATGACCACGTTCCTTACCCGTTCGTCCCGTGCCTTGGCCAGCCAGCCGATCTCGGAAAGATGGCCCCGCTCCCCCAAAACGTAGAGGTGGTCATGGGGCCGAATAATGTCTTCACCCTGCGGGATGATCACGTCACCACCCTCCCTGGCGATGGCACTGATGAGACAGCGGCTGGAGAGGGGAAGAGATTTAAGGGTCCGGTGGACCACTTCCGAGTTGGGGTGGACCCGGAATACCATCATCTGGACCCGACCCCCCGCAAAATACTCCACCTCGCTGGCCATCGGTGTCCTGATCAATTTCGCGATCTCCAGGGCAGTGACCCGCTCCGGGTTAATCATGATGTCGACACCCAGTTCACGGTGGGAAAGCCTTTGGGTACCGTCATCGTACTCGGTGTTACGAACCCTAGCCACTGTCTTGGGGTCCCCCAGCTTTTTCCCGATCATGCAAGCCATAATGTTGATCTCGTCCACTGGGGTCGCAGCCACCAGGATCTGGGCCTCCCGGACCCCAGCCTCTTCGAGTGCCCGAGCACTGGCCCCATTTCCTTGAATGGTTAGAACATCAAGCTTTTCTGAAATCCTGGCGAGCTTTTCAGAGTTCGTGTCAATCACGACCACGTCCCAGGATTCCCGGGACATACGTTCCGCAAGTTCTCCCCCTACCTGACCTCCGCCGACAATAACGCATTTCATTTAGATTTCTCCTCTACCAGAGCACTACCATAAAATAACACTTCCACCAGGCATTATTTACATCCTCTTACTGGTGCCGTGGCCGGCCTTTCTGCGCGGCATCACGCCCACCCTCTAGTTCTTACCAACCCCCGGCGGCTCCGGCCCGCAAACCGTTAATACCACCTCCTAATTTCCGGGCTTCCTGGTGTGCCCCTCTTTCACAAGTGGCATGGAGAGTTCATGCCCTGGGCACATTTCTCTGCAGGCAACAGAAAAAACCCGAACTTTCTTCAGGCCCGACTCTCCAAAACTATGTCACATACTATATTATACGCTTGCTAACCAAACAAACAAGGTTCTTTTAGATCTAATACCCCCTTTATTACCCTTTCTTCATCCAGCCCCAAAGATCCTCATGAACTGCTCCGGAGACAAAAGGACCTCCCTCGGCTTACTTCCCTCTGGTGGCCCGACGTAGCCCCGTTCCTCCATGGAATCAATCAACCGGGCAGCACGGGTATATCCAATGCGCAGTTTGCGCTGAAGCAAGGAGGCCGAAGCCTGTTTCGCCTCCACCACAACCCGCACCGCCTCTGCGAAGAGTTCATCAGTCTCCTTCTCTTCCTCTTTCTCCCCCACTATATTCTGTACCTCAAGGACTGAGTCCTCAAATTCTGGCTCTTGCTGGTTCCGCACGTACTTTACCAGCCCCTCCAACTCCTTCTCGGAAATATATGCCCCTTGGGCCCGGATCGGCTTCGACGCCCCGACCGGGTAAAAGAGCATATCCCCTTTACCCAAGAGTTTCTCTGCCCCGCTGGAATCAAGAATGGTTCTTGAGTCAACCTGGGACGATACAGCAAAGGCAATTCTGGAAGGAATGTTGGCCTTGATCAAGCCGGTAATAACGTCAACAGACGGCCTCTGGGTGGCAACCACCAGGTGAATCCCGGCTGCCCGGGCCATCTGGGCCAGCCGGCAGATGGCATCTTCCACTTCCACCGCCGCCACCATCATCAGGTCGGCCAGTTCATCGATGATGATCACAATGTAAGGTAGGGAATCTTCCAAGCCGGTACCGGCCCGGCGCTCCGGCTTCAACCGGTTGTAGCGCTCGATATCTCGAACCCCAGCCGAAGCAAAGAGCTCATAACGGTGTTCCATCTCCTGAACTGCCCAGCGCAGGCAGCCAGCTGCCTTTTTCGGGTCGGTTACCACCGGAGCTAAAAGATGCGGTATCCCGTTATAGTCATTGAGTTCCACCACCTTGGGGTCAATCATCAAAAACTTCACCTGGTCCGGCCTGGCCTTGAAAAGAATACTGGCGATAATGGCATTGAGACATACGCTTTTCCCTGACCCCGTGGCACCGGCGATGAGAAGGTGCAGCATTTTCTCAAGGTTTCCAACAATGACCTGGCCACTGATGTCCTTTCCCAAGGCCACCGTCAGGGGGGACTCGGACCGAACGAAGCGCTCGTCCTCAATAACCTCACGTAAGAAAACCAGTGAAACCTCCTGATTGGGCACCTCGATCCCGATGGCCGCCTTACCCGGAATCGGAGCTTCAATCCTGACATCGGGAGCCGCCAGGCTCAGGGCGATGTCATCAGCCAGGCTCACAATTTTGCTCACCTTGACTCCAGGAGCCGGCTGTACTTCAAACCGGGTAATGGCCGGCCCCCGGCTAACCTCGACCACCCTGGCCTGAACTCCAAAGTTCTCGAGGGTCGCCTCCAGAAGACTGGCCTTTTCCGTGATATCACGGTTTTTCCTCTGGCTCCTTAACCGCACTACCTTTTGCAGCAAAGTTACCGGTGGCAGCTGGTAGTTTACTGGAGCCCCAAAAGTAACCTGCTCGTACTTACCACCATTCTCGCCCTCGCCGCCGTCCATGTCAACATGGATATTTCCCCCCTCCAGCGCTGGGCTGACGGCAACGGACGGCCCAGGCCCTGTTGGTTTTTGGCTGTTCCGGCTGCCCGCCCCTTTACCTTCGCCGGTGGAACCATCACGAAAATCCCTGATGGTAACCTGGGTTTCACCTTTTGTCGTTGCCTCGCGGGTGGAGTCTTCCGTTTCCCCCACATAAATGAAGTCAAGGATCGCGTCCCAGGTCCCAGATAGAAAACCCAACAATCTCTTCTTGAGCCCGCCTAAGACCCGCAAAACAGACACATCGGTCAGCAAAACCACCGCCACCAGGGCGGAAGCGATGAGGACAATGTAGCGCCCGGTAGGGCCAAAAGCCTTGAGCAGCACCCAGGAGAAGAGTGCTCCCACGAGACCGCCACCGAGTCCTTCCCGGCCGTTGGCAAACATGGTATCAGGTTCAAACCGGAGGTGAAAAGCGGCAGCCAGAACAAAGAGGAGCACCAGCGCCCCTAAAATCCTTTCTCCCGACCCAATCCCCGTGCGCCGGAAGAGCAGGAGCACTCCAACTACCCCCATCAGGGCTGGTACAGCCGGAGCCATCTGACCGAAGAGGGTCTCAGTTACCCGCTTCAAGAAACCACCCACGGCTCCTGTGCCACCGTCATAGAGGCTAACAAACCCCAAAACGGCCAAGGTTGTCAAAATGATCCCCGCGAGCTCAAAGCGCAGGCCTTCTTTGAGTCCCCTGAAAATCCGCGCCAAAACCATCACCGTCCTCCCCTGATAAGTTCGACCAGCCGGGTTTGTTTCCTCTTGGGAGGATCAACCGGTACCCTCACGTGCCGGAGCTTTCAGTGTCTTCATCTAAACCCAGAATATACCAAGGCATCTCCTTCCGGCAACAGGGCAACAGACAGTTTTTCAGCCAGTATTGTGCATCACAAATATCCATGCCCAGGCAAGCAGGTACTGTCATCACATGTAAATCCGGCAGCTGGAAAGGGCGAAAACCCAAACTAAAAAAGGTACCAAGCGGTTCAGGTGGCCAAGAGCTGCCAAATGATCACCACCAACCCAAGAAACCAGCAGTAATAGGCAAAGTAACCGATCCGGCCCCCTTTGACCACACCCAGCAAGAACTTGATGGCCAAAAACCCGGAGACAGCGGAAACCACAAACCCGGTCAGGAGCACCCCAGGGGGGAAAACGGTCCGGCCAGGGGACGCCAGAAGGTCCGCCAGGTCCAAGAGGGCAGCCCCCGTAATGGCAGGGATGGAGAGGAGAAAGGAGTACCCGGCTGCCAGTTCCCGGTCCAGCCCCCGCCGTAAACCGGCAGCGATGGTGGCCGCAGAACGCGAAACCCCCGGCGCGATGGCCAGTCCCTGGAAAAACCCTACCACCAGGGCATCTCCCACTCTCATCTCCTCGGCCGGCCTCTCTCCTTTCTGGGCCCTGTGGGCAGACCAGAGCAGAAAGCCGGTGAAAAGAAGCATGACACCTACCGCCAGGGGCAGGTCGTAGAGAGCCTCGAAGTACGGTTTGAAAGTCAGGGCGATCACCGCTGTCGGCAAGGTACCGAGCAGAACCAATAGCCCCAGTCTTCCTCCGGGGTCATGCCAGAGACCTGACAGCACACCCCGTGGTCTCCGTTCCACCCCCATGAAAGCCACCAGTATTCCCCGAAGTTCCCTGTGGTAGGCAGCCAGGACAGCCACCAGTGTTCCCAGGTGTACCACCACCAAAAAGGTGATGCCCGGGGTGTCGATCCCCAGGACCCGTTCCATCAAGACCAGATGTCCCGAACTACTAACAGGCAGGAACTCGGTTAGCCCCTGCAACAAGCCCATCAGAGCTGCCTGACCCAGACTCACTTCCCTGTACTCCCTTCAGTTTTTTCTCCTTCCGCCCCCCTGCCTTCCCCCGGGAACAAGCCAGAGCACGCCCTTCACTAAGCCGTTAAGCAGTAGTAAACCCACCCCCAAACCCACGAGGTTGAAGATGGTATGGGCGTTGGCCACCTGCCTTCCCACATCAGGCCCCAAGGCCTGAACCAGGGCCACGAAGGGACCCAGAAACGGGAGGAAGAGGAACATCCCGCCAACATTGATTAAAAGGTGGGCAAAGGCCGCTTGTCTGGCCGCCGGGCTTCGCCCGACTGCAGCCAGGAGAGCGGTGACACAGGTTCCAATATTACTGCCGATAACAACAGCCACGGCCTCTTTGATGTCCATGAATCCTTGTTGCGCCAGAACGATGGTTATCCCGGTTGTGGCGCTTGAACTCTGCAGCAGGCCCGTCACCACCATACCTGCCAAAAGAGCACAGCTGGTCGAACCGGAAAAATCGAGAAGGGTACGGGTCAGGCGGGGTAAACGGTAGATACCGGCTGCTCCCCCTGACATGTACCCGAGCCCTAGGAAGACAAAACCAAGCCCCAAGACTGCCTTCCCCCACCGGCCGGCGGGCCGGCCACGAAATACCACCGCCAATCCAGCTCCAGATACCACCAGGGGAAGGGCGTATTCGGTGAAACTGAAGGCCACCAGTTGACCTGTAGCCGTTGTACCTACGTTGGCCCCAAGGATCACGGCTACTGCCGCCCTTAAATCCAGCAGACCGGCTTCCACCAAGCCAACCACCATGACCGTGGTTGCGCTGCTACTCTGGATGACAGCGGTGACCACCAACCCGGTTCCTGCCGCTACCAACGGGCGGTCCGCCAGGCTGCGCAAAACCTCCCTGACCCTGGTCCCCACCGCATCTTGGATGGATGCGGTCATCACCTGGAGGCCGAAAAGAAAGAGGCCTAAACCTAACAACAATAAAACTATTCCCGGCGCCACACCTTTTATCCTCCCAGAACAAAAATCGGAGCACACAAGAAACAGGGACCGGATGACCCGGAGAGGCCGAGTTCCTGATGAAATCTATGTCTGGGAGGTGCCAAATATCAACGTCTCAAAAAACAACCCACCGGCCGGAGCACTTGCCGGACCGGTGGTCCCCGGGGACAAATGTGACACTAGGTTTCAAAGATGGAAATAGGAACAAAAGGGTACGCAAAGGAGCAGCCCTAGCGAGGCAGGTGGTCGCATTTTCGTGCTAGTGCTCCATGCCGCCCTACCGTCACAAGGGGCGGCACCACGGAGAATGAAAATTAGGAACAAGCCGGTTGCTGCAGTCGATATCGGGGGTGGCAACGAAGGGGTAGGCACCGGCTTCCTGAGCGGCCGTCAGCGAACGAGTTCAAGAACCGCAGGCGGCGGAGGACAAGCCGCAGCCACCGCGAGTTTGTGGCTGCGGCCCGG
>SESX01000083.1 GCA_004367365.1 Candidatus Acetocimmeria pyornia | reverse complement strand
AGGCCTGGTGGGTGTCTTGGTGGCACCACGGGCCCTAGGCCCGTGGTGCCCCACCTTACCCGCTGGCTACTTAATTAACCCTACAGTAGTCAGCAACTCCTTAATCTCTTCGTTTTGTTGTTTCAGGAATTCCCGGTACTCCTTAGAGTTCATATAGAAGGGGTCCTGTCCCATCTTCTTCAGGTTATCCTTCCATGATTGCTGTTGGACCATCTTGCCCAGGGCGTTGTCCCAGTATTCAACCATTTCTGGGCTCATCCCCTTGGGTCCCATTACGCCCCGCCAATGGGCGAATACCATGTCAACACCCTGTTCCTTCCACGTTGGAACATCAGGTATGATGTCCAACCGTTCCTCGGAGGAAACGCCGATAATGCGCATCTTCCCTGCCTTATGCTGTTCTACGACTTCTCCCAGTCCGATGGTCAGCGCCTTCACGTGACCACCCAGCAACGCCGGAATCTGTTCCCCTCCTGCTCCGGGGTAAACAACGAAATTGAGATCTTTCGGGTTAACTCCGTAAGCCTTGGCCAACATGAGAAACTGGATATGGTCATCGTTCCCCAGCTTCGGACCCACGCCGATCGGGAAGTTAGCGGGATCGGCTTTGAGGGCTTCGAAGAACTCCTTTCCTGTCTTGTAGGGGGAGTCAGCACCAACTACCACTACTTCCCATTCTGTTTCAAGGTTCGCCAGTACGGTGAAGTCCTCATAGGACAAGTCGCTGGAACCTAGTAGGTTGTTTAGAAGGAGCAGGCTGGAATTGACGGCGAGGTAGTGTCCCGACCCCTCGTGTTTGTTTAGGTAGGTCCAACCGACTGCCCCACCACCTCCGGGTTTATTGGTGACTATGATCGGTACGTCAATGATCTTGTCCCCACTGAGGGTGGTCTGCATCATCCGGGCGACCATGTCCCATCCGCCGCCCGGACCTGCCGGGGCAATAATTTCAATGGTAGAAGTAGGTTTCCAACCCTTACTTTCTTCCTCGGACGACTCTGGTTTGGACTCTTCTGGTGCCTCGGTTTTCTCGGAGGTATTACACCCGGACAGCGCAAGAGCAAAAACGAATACCATGAGGATCACCAATGCCAACAACCGGCCTTTTCCAAACACTTTGAACCCTCCTCGTAACGTTTTCTTATAAAATTAGTGGCGTTTTCCAGGTTCGTAAACTTATCTAACCGTTTGGCCTATTTCTCACCCCCATCTCGTCCATCAGGTGGTCTGCTGGGTCAGTGGAACCGTGTGTGGCTAAACTCTCAAGATGTTGCTGGATTCCCCTGAGGGCGGGTTTTAGGGTAGCTTTGGCAAAGATAACCACCCGGGACCCCGTACCTTACAAGTTTTGGGCACTTTACATACCGAGGGTGACAACAGCTTTACCGTCGTAATGATCGAATCATTTTGAAGAAGGTTTGGTCTCAGGAACGTGCTCTTTTAGTTTTGACAACCGGCTTTTCCAGCGAACCACCAGACCCAGTTAATAAACAGGCTCAGTTAACTCAATTCCTTTTAGTGCCCAGCCTACGGCTTCATCTCATCGGATTCTTCAACCTAAGGACTGGCTTAAGTTTACTTTTTGCCCGGTGCCTTGACCCCCATCAGCAACCTCCGTTGATTACGGCCCGGGACTGCATCTTCTTCTCCCTTTCGGTTGCGTTTGTGTTATCTTCCCGCTGGTTAGGCGGAAGAGCTTCTTTCAGTTTCGGCTGAGCAGCCCTACTGGCGAACGTGAGGGCAGCCTGTACTCAGGGCCGCACCTGGATCTCCTTCGCCGTGAATCATTCCGTCAGAACACTGGATCATTCCATCAACCCAACCTCGAATCACCTCTGAATGAGTCTACTTCTTGATGTACTCAAGAAGTCCACCTGCTAGCAGTACCTCGACCTGCCTGTTCGAGAGCAGGTGTCTAACCGTGTAGGATTTACCGCGATTGATATTCTCAACCCGAAGAGTGTTGGCTCGTAGCCGTTCAGGAACCCGTTCAAGTCTGAGCTTATCGCCTGGTTCAAAATCGTCGTAGTCAGCACTGTTCACGAAAACCACAGGAAGGATCCCAAAGTTAACTAGGTTTTGCAGGTGAATCCTGGCAAAGGACTTAACCACCACCGCTTTAATCCCGAGATAGAGGAGAGCAAGAACTGCGTGCTCTCGGCTCGAGCCCTGTCCGTAGTTCTCTCCCCCGACGATAATACCACCGCGTGCTTTAAGGGCTCGATCAGCAAAGGTCGGATCAATCCTCTCAAAGGCGTGCATCGAAATGGCTGGGATGTTTGACCTTAAGGGGAGGATTTTGGCTCCAGCGGGCAAGATGTGATCGGTAGTGATATTATCGCCGAGCTTCAAAAGCACCTCGCCTTCAATTTCTTCTTCAAGGGCGGAAAGGGCCGGCAGTGGTTTAATGTTTGGGCCCATAATAAGGCCGGGTCTTTCCCCTCCTTGTACAGGTGGGATAATCATCCTATCGTCCACCGGGAAAACGTCCGGCAGGGGTACGTCAATAGGTTCTCCCAGCTCACGGGGGTCGGTGATTTTTCCGGTGAGGGCAGCCGCGGCGGCAGCTTCGCAGCCTACCAGGTACACCCGGGCGTCGGTAGTACCGCTACGTCCCTCAAAGTTGCGGTTGGACGTACGAAGGGATACTCCGTCCGATGGAGGCGCCTGGCCTATCCCTACACAAGGACCACAGGCGCACTCCAGGATTCTCGCCCCTGCGTTAACGAGGTCCGCCAGGGCCCCGTTGGAGGCCAGGAGGCTGAGTACCTGCCGCGAACCCGGGGCAATCACTAAACTGACTTCCGGGTGAACAAGCTTGCCTTTCAAAATGGCCGCTACCCGCATCAAATCCGCGTATGAGGAATTGGTACAGCTACCGATAAAGACTTGGTCCACCTTTTCACCGGCAACATCGGTGATGCGAGCGACGTTATCGGGCATATGGGGAAGGGCGATGAGGGGTTCGAGCTTGTCCAGTGAAATATCGACAACCTCGTCGTAGACGGCATCAGGGTCGGGCGTTAGCTCCTGATACACCTTATCCCTCCCCTGAGCAGCCAAGTATTTCCTGGTAACTTCATCGCTTGGGAAAATTGATGAGGTGGCCCCCAGTTCAGTGCCCATGTTGGTGATGGTAGCCCGCTCGGGCACCGTCAGATACGCTACCCCGTCACCCGTATACTCAAAGACTTTGCCTAAGCCACCCTTAACACCAAAGCGCCGTAAGACCTCGAGTATGATGTCCTTGGCCGAGACCCACGGTCTTAGCCGCCCGTGCAGGCGAACATTGACCACCCGGGGCATTTGCAAGTAAAGGGGGTATCCCCCCATGGCTGCAGCTACGTCCAGCCCACCCGCGCCAATGGCCAGCATGCCCAGTCCGCCGCAAGTGGGTGTATGACTGTCAGACCCAACTAGGGTCTTCCCGGGTACCCCGAAGCGCTCTAGGTGTACCTGGTGGCAAATTCCGTTTCCTGCCCGCGAGAAATAGACCCCATATCTCCGGGCGGCGCTTTGAAGAAATCTGTGGTCGTCAGCGTTTTCGAAGCCCGTTTGCAGGGTATTGTGGTCCACGTAGCTAACAGAGAGTTCCGTTCTGGTGGAGGTAACCCCCATGGCTTCAAGCTCCAGATAAACCAAGGTTCCGGTCGCGTCCTGGGTGAGAGTCTGGTCTATCCTGATTCCAATCTCTTTTCCGGGCTTTGCCTCCCCCTCCACCAGGTGAGAGAAGATGATTTTTTCGGTTACGCTTGGGCTCACCCTGTACACTTCCTTTCAATACCACAAAGTTGACAGCACGCTTGTACTCGCGAGCCTTTACAAACCCTTAAAGATCATCTTCAAACATTCCCAACGGGCGCGGTTGATGTGGTGACGCATCAGCTCTTGAGCCTCTCGGATATCCCTTCTATCTATCGCCCGTAGGATGGCTTCATGTTCACTCAAGGCATCGAATTTCCGGGGCTCCTTGGACATGGTTACCTTTCGGAATTTAGTTAGGTACTCCTTATACGTATTAACTAGGTTGATAAGCCGCGGCATCTTAGAGGAACGGAGGAGCAACTCGTTGAATTCCTGTGATTTCTGAAAGAGCTCCTCGATGCCCTCGGTCTTTGCCAGTTGCTTCATCTCGTCCAGGAGCCGGAAGAGTTCCTTCTTTTCCGCGGGGGTAATGTGATCGACAATAAAGCTCACCGCTGCCGTTTCCAGGGCTTCCCGGATGGCGTATATTTCAATAACATCTTCAATCTGGATCCCCTGCACCACCACGCCCCTCCGGGGAAGGTGTTTGACTAGCCCTTCTGTTTCCAGTTTCTGAAGGGCCTCACGCACAGGCGTGCGGCTTACCCCCATCATCTCGGCAAGTTTGGTTTCTACCAGGCGGTCACCGGCTTTCAGTTCCTCTTCAAAAATTGCCTTTCTCAGAGCCCTATAGACCATGTCTCTCATGGTTCTGGCTTCGGCTGGGTTGAAATATCCTAGTAGCTTCATTGGACACCCTCCCTCAAAAGATTGTTAATTGCATACAGCAGTGTACCGGTGTGAATACAATATACTTTACTGAACATTTAGTTAAACTTGGACTTCTTCTTTGCGTTCGGAATTCCTTCTATTTTGGCAGTATTTTTAAAAGTACATAATTGATGGGAATTCTCCCCCAAGGGTGTTTTCCTAATGCTGTCCCACAATTGGTGGGGAGGAAGCGTCTCGCTCCCGGCCTCCCACACCACCTGAGATGCGGGTCTGCATCGGGCCAAGGGAATTGTGAAGAATAGGCCCTCAACAATCGCCTCTCCCTGGTCTTCCATCCGGGCCTCTCGACCCAGCTTGCCAGTATCCCTGGGGTACAGGCCTCCCCGGGTAAGAGCGCTGTCTTTCCCTCCATCTACCCGCCCCATGTACTCTTGGCAGCCTTCGGTAGCAAGGACTTTGCTTTGTTGTGCAAGCTCATCCAACTGCCACTAGCCTCGCCTGGGGTCGTGGTCCTCGGGCCGGAGGTTTGCCGCCGGCTTCCTTCAGATTCTGCGTCACCGCAGACACCCTTGCCTTGAGCTCACGGCTACTGCTACCTTCACCGTTCGGGACTTTCACCCTACAGACAACGCCCATGCCGGGCGGACACACGAACGGGCAGCGAGCTGATAGCTCGCTGCCCGTAATCGAGCCGTTTCCAAGATTTGCGAGGGAACACTCAGAGCCGCAGCCAAAAACCGTCGTGGTCTTTTGCCCGACAAGAGTTCAACCATTGTCTTTATCTTCCCGGCATACCACCGTTACCCACCCGTCCGCCAGCGAAGCGAAGGATAAGCGCCAGCAAACTCAACTTGTCAACCTTACCATACGCATCAAAATCAAGGATTGGATCGTCAGCGTATTCCCCCGTTAGAACAACAGAAGAATCCTTTTTGCTGGTTTCTCTTTCTATAATCCTAATCGACTCCCTAGCTTTATACCCCAAATCCTTTCTGTTTTTCAATTTGTCCAATTCGTACAATAATTGTCACTGGGACTAATACCTGATAACACCGGTCAATCAGGGTCTTGAGCGTTCCGGAATCTTTCAACAGAATATTAGTATCTGGAACAACAAAACTCATGCTTTCAGCCTCCTAACACCTAGCTCGGATGGGAGTACCTTCCTGATGGTTTCCCATGCTTTCCGTGTCAAGAGTAGTCATTAGGTGATTTCAAAAAATGGGCTTATTAAGCTCGTTTTTTCTCAAGAGTACGTTCCTTCTAAACCTTGGTGCTAAAGGGTTTGCGGAAAGGGCCATAGATTTTTGGCTTTATTAAGAGGAAAAAAACAAACCACATCTCTGTGGAACCCGACTACCCCTTATTGCAAACCAACTTCCCCTCATCCTTGTCCCTTTTTCTACTGCGGGAGTAAGAGCAGAACCAAGCGGGCCCTCAACCAATTCGGGTCAACAAAAAGAGTGTATTCGGTAATCTAAAACTTGACCGGGTAACAAGTCATGCGGTAACGAAAAAGTTGACCACCTTGAGACCATCATCCTATATACTGGTGGTGTTAGCAAAAACTGCCAGGAACAGGAGGAAGTTCCAGGCAGGGAATGGAAGTCACGTTTCCGGCATAAAAGATTACGGCGGCAGCGGAATGCCTTACGGCGGCGCAGCAATCAAACAAGGACCTGTGTATCCTGATTAACAGCTTCTGGGGAAAAGGCTTCTTCTTTTCCTTTGCATAATCGCTTATTTCATCAGCAGCGCTTATCCGCTTAAACCTGTTCTCGCTGGCGAGCGGGTGCCCGGGGTTTTCCCCATAGAACTCCCTGTCATCTGCAAGAACAGGTTTCTTAACCAGGGCACCTGTTTCAACTGCCTTGTTATAGGCGATGATCGACATAAAATGAAAGGATAAATCTTCTGCTGCCTGTGATATTACTTCTGGTATATCCTCACCGCAGGTGTCCTACATCCAGCCTATACTTTATCTCCTGAATAGCGAGTGAAGGATGGTGCTTTTTTAACTCCTTGATACTTTTTCTAGCTATTCCGGAATAGCCGCTGACAACAACCATTCCCCTTACCCCGGGTACAATTTCTATAGTGTCAAAGGGATTTTCAACAAGACCAAGACTCTTTTTCTGTTGATAATTTTTTTCATAACATGTTTTGTAATCTTCAAAATGCTCTTCTATGTGTTGGATATACCCTTCAAGCTGACCCGCGACACTACTGCTCAACTCCTTGTTATTGCCAAGCTTGACTTCAATAACGATGAATCTAAACCTGTTTCCTTCCACCTTCTTCAGGGCAAGTAAGTCAAGTCTGCCTTTCAACTTTGTATCAGTTACCTGCCGGTCAATTATCAGAAGATCGTCTCTTGAGAGATTATCAGTGATAATCATTTGCTCTAAGGTTAATTCTTCACTGTAGTTTTTCTTTTTCACTCTCGAGCAAAACTCAGCAAGGTATTTTTTTTGCAAGAGGGGATGGAGTAAGCCCTTCTCAACCATCAGGTGTACATAAGTTCCATCGTCATTCTTTTTGATAAGAAACCGTTCGTCCTTCTCCGCACTTGTTTTTTCAAAAAAGCTCTTGTGTATAACTAATTCATATTTTCCGTCAGGCTCAAAATTAACTTTTGCCAGGCTGTTTCCCTTGTAGTAAAGATTAAAATAGTTCTGGCGCAAGGAAAGCTCGATTTCACCTTTGAAACTCTTGATTACATCGGGTAAGAATTTGAAGTCCTCTTTCATTCTGTCGAATTCTTTTATGTACCGATTGATTATCACGTAAACCGCCTCCACTGATTTTTAGCATTAAATGAACTTTAACTTTAAGGTTGGCCTCGTTGACGACTTGTTGTGGAGGTTATTACCTCAAACCTCCACACCCCCGTCACCTCCACTGGATTATCATACCATTGACTTTTCCATATACTGGGCTTTTCCTTCTTGACAGTATCCTAAGGGATACACTAAACACAATAGGTTCATACGCCGCATTCTGTGTTTGGCAAGGGGTAACTACTCAATTCGGCAGCGAAAAAGTGCAGAGGGTGATGCCATTACATCTAGAGGGTTAGTGCTCTCGTATACTCTTGCCCTCTCGAAAACGGCCAAACCAGGTTTTGTAACCGATCGCCCAGGGACTGACCGTCTCTGGGACGTGCTTACGCTACCGGGATTGGTGTAAAGTGCAATGAGGCTTCAGAGGTTGAGTTAGGATGATGACGACAGGATAGAGCCCGGAGGAATTATCGAGGTAGCCATTACGGAAGATCGAATCCACCTAGTAGTGAGGAAAATACTTCGCCCTGGGATTACCCTAGGGCCATACTCACATACCTTTATCTGATTTGTTTCTCAGCTTCTCGATTGAGCCCCAAACTTTTTCTCTTTGCTCTTGATCTATTAAGCTAGCAATAGACAGAGCCTGAGCACATTCTCACTTCAAGCAATTGAAAAAACAGCCAATTACACAAAGTTTGTTGAACCTAAAGACGTTTCTTGCTACTCAGACGCACTATTCTGTTTGATCGTCCACTGTAATCTCGGCCCCTAGATTTAAGTATTCTTCAATCATGTCCTCAAGGCTAACCAGGTCACAACCCGTCTCTCTATAACCTCCGACTTCAATTAACCATCCAGGTTCCGAAAAGCTATCTCCCCCTACAGATGCATCATACACACTACCCCCTACCGAAATCTCGAAACAATTCTCGCTTATTAAGAACTTGACATATCGCATTTCATTGAATTCTTCTGACCCCCATCGATAGCAAATACCAAACTGATAAAATGAGTCAGGTGTAATTCTTGGCAATCGCTCAAGAGCTTTCAAGGCGCCTCTCAAGCTAGCGACTTGTTGAGGACTAATCTGAGGATGTTTTATGAAACGATGGGCAGCCTGCTTCGCAATTTCTATGGCGAACCAATCATCATCCGTCAGTTCAAATTCTTTATGATCATTCCTCCTCAAAAAAAACCTGCGTCTTTACAACAGGAGTCTCCCAATGGCTCGTTGCTTGGAGAAACGAAGACACTCTACTTAACATTTCCAACACTCCGTTGCTATCCAGCTCCTGACCAGAATATACGCCCGAACCCAACCTTCGAAAAATTCTGTAGCAAGGGCGAGACTCTTATGGTCATTCACTGCAACAGGCAGCGTTGGCCAGGACGCAGGGGATAAAGGTTTTGCCCACCCCCTTTGGTCCGGTAATGATTACGTTAAGGTGCTCTGTGAGCCACCTGCAGGTGAACAAACTGCGTAGCTGTCCACAATCTAGACCACTGGTAGCCAACGTCCTTTGGACAAGCCGGAAGGCGGAGGCGGGCGTCCCGGAGCAGACGGCCAGGCGCCGGTTCCTCCGGCCCGTCCATTCCTGATCCACCATACCAGCCAGCGGTTGGAAAGAAACCTTTCAAGGCGGTACACCGGGCCAAGTGGAGCGCCGGTGCCGCCGCGTACTTACCGGATCCCCGAAAGGCCCTTGCCGCGACTTGGGCACCGAATTCTTCGGCCAGCCTCAGCTCCTCGGCGGACGGGTGGTCCGAGGAGAACAAGTAGCCCATCTTCAAGTACCCGTAGAAGAAGTCTTCCCCCCGGGCGCTGAAGTACCCCACTTCCCACCCGCCCGTGTCGGTAAGCACGCGCCTCGCAGCTTTAGCCGTATCCCCCTGATTACTACCGTATAGTAGGAAGGTAAAGAAGGGCATCCCAGAATTAACGCCCATGTAAACCCCTGGGATTTAACTGTTAAAACCTTCGCCATATGGCTTAATTTTCCTTTTAGCTGGCAACCATTGTTGCGATAATTCAGTTATTTATCTGACATATCCTTCGCCTGGGCGGTTGCGGTGCACGCTTTCTTGGTGCACGCTTTCTTTTCTTCAAATTTGCCGTTTCTATTTCCTACAGTGGCTTGACACTATCCGGCAATACTACACAATGTCAAGCGTCAGTGATTTTGTCACCTAAAACTGGTCTGTGAATATGTCACCGTTGTAATAATTTAAGACTTGGCTCCGGCCAGAGGCCAAGGCGGTTAATCCGGTGTTTGTTAGCGTCCCCTTTTTGGCACGACTAGCCTTAGGCACGACGGCGCGCTTACGCCACGGGTGATTTGGCCCAGGCTTGCGAGGAGACGAAGAACTCACCCTTTCTTTTGGCATGGAGGAAGTAGTCTTGGCCTTGTTTTTGTTCCGGAGGGTCTCAGCTTCCGGACGAAGCTCAACAGAGTTAATCTGGCCCTTATAGGCAACGTAGATGCTGCCATCAGGATGGTCAAGGACGTCAACGACCGAACGCAATGGTGGCATCGAGGTACTTTTCGTGATAACCAGCCGGTAGTTTTGGCCACCGTAGTGAATGGTATAGCCCGGGTTGAGCTTTCGGTGCTCTTTACGGCAGAAAATGTGCTCCAGTCGCGTATGAGGCGGAATTGGCCGGAAGGCAGGCTCAGGTTCAGCCGGGGGAACCGCAAACCGCTCGTTGTAGCGGGGGATGAACTCCTTCAAGACCGCGTTTGCCTCATCTGCGCAAGATGCGCCAGCGAGTCGGAGCTCGACCAGAAGGCGCTCCTGAAGGGTCTGGAAAGCCCGCTCAATACGCCCTTTGGCTTGAGGGGAGTGGGCGTAGATGCGTTCAATTCCAAGTTCGCTCAGGATGTAGCCGATTTGCAAGAGAGGCCGGGGCTGACCAAGCAACTGGTGCTCCAATGACGAGCCGCTTTTCTTGGGTGAACGGAAGAGAGTATGGCGATCCGAGTAGACGGCGAGCGAGATCCCATGTTCCGTGACTAATTGCAGCAGCAACTGGCCGTACCCCTCGAAGTCCTCCGTGAGCCGGAAACAGCCGGCAAGAATGCGACCGGTGGCGTCATCGATGGCGGCGTGCAGGCACAGCCGCGGCCCCCGGCCTTCCAGCCAATCATGCTGACTGCCGTCGATGAGAACCAACATGCCAAGTTGAGGCTTACGCTGTCGCCGGCGGTGCAGCTTGGGTGGTCGATGCTTACGGGGACTGGAGATTCCAGCACTTTGCAGGATGCGGCGGACAGAAGACGGGCTCAAGGAGATGCCTTCGTATTCGCTTAGCAGTTCGCTGAGGAACGTATAGTTGCACCCCCTGTACTTGGTTTGGGCAAGCTGCAGGACCTTCTCCCTGGACCGGTTTACGGCCACGGTTGCCGTGAGCTAACCCCGCAGCACCATGCTCAAGGAATTTCTTCTTTAGCCGTTTGGTGTGGCGTTCAC
>SESX01000082.1 GCA_004367365.1 Candidatus Acetocimmeria pyornia | reverse complement strand
CTCTCAGGGTACTATAGCCTGTAATACTCTCCGTGGCCGGGTAACCGTCATTGCCATTGTCAATACTGTACCTCTCCATGGCCAGCTGGAGGCTCGCCGCACTACTCAAAGCCGCCTTCAGCCGGGCCTCCTCAATGGAAGCCTGGACCCGCGGGACAACCAGCACGGCCAGCAACCCGAGAATAGCAATCACCGCCAGCAGTTCGATAAGGGTAAAACCCTGCTCCGATTTCCTGAACCTCTTGTACAAAACCTTCATTTCATTCCCCCCTGGATTAACTTGATTGTGAACAATCCTCACGTACTTCCCCTTTTTCCCAACTGATACGAAATGAGGTCATATGCTTACGATAGTAGTAGTCGTGATGTGAGACGATGGTAATTTTAAACTAATTATAATACCCAACAATACAGGAAATCAATATTAACCGGATATTTTTTACTTATGATCCGGCATCTTTTTACACCATGTCTTTTTTTTCATGGAATCATGCCCCTTCTGCCCTATCTACACGCCCCTTTTTGCCCAGGGCTCCCTGTTTCCCCCTACCTTACGGTCGTCAAAACATCAAACATCGGCAGGACAATGGATACTATGATCCCGCCCACCACGACGGCGAGCACAACAATGACGGCCGGCTCCAGAAGAGCCGTTAACCGCGTCAGGGTCCGGTCGAGATCCGCCTCGTAAAATTCTGCTACCTTCAGCAGCATCACGTCCATGGCGCCTGTGTCCTCGCCGACACTAAGCATCTCCAGCAGCAAGCTGGGGAAAATCCCCGCCTCAGTCAAAGGCTGGACAAGACTCTGCCCTTCCGCGACACGAAGCCGGGTAGAATCTATGGCATCAGCCACCACCGTGTTGTGCACCGCCCTCCGGACAATTTCCAGTCCATCGAGGATCGGAATCCCGGCGCCGGTGAGGGTTGCCAGGGTGCTGGAGAAGCGCACCAATGCCCACTTCAAGACAACTTCCCCAATAACAGGCACCCTGAGAAGGACGCGGTCCAAAAGCCGCCTCCCCCGCTCCGTGCGTGCATAGATGCGGAACAAGAATACCCCTACGGTCCCAGCCACCAGCAGCGGTACCCAGTAGGCGCGAATGAAAGCACTGAGCCTGAGGAGGATGCGGGTAGGCAGGGGCAGCGATGCCCCCATATCCTGGAACAACCCCACGAAGGTTGGCAGAACAAAGGTAAGGGAAAAGCTGATTACCCCCAGGGCAACCACTACCACCACGGCAGGGTAAACCAGTGCAGACCGGATCTTGTGATTGGTCCTGTCCTCCCTTTCAAAGGCAACGGCCAGCCGTTGGAAGACCTCGGGCAGAAACCCCCCTGTTTCCCCGGCCTGGACCATGTTCACCAGCAAATCGGGAAAAGAGCGTCCCTGCCTCCGGAAGGATTCAGCCAGGGTTTCCCCCTGCTCAAGGAGGCGGCCAACCTCTTCCAAAGCCAGGCCCAGAGGCCTGTTGCCGGCCTGCCTGGACAAAACCCTGAGACCGGTCCGGATGGGGACACCGGCCTCAACAAGGGTTGAAAACTGGCGGCAGAAGGCGGCCAGATCCTTGAGAGAAATCTTCCTGCCCGGTCGAGCTCCAAGACGGCGGCGAAAAAAAACGGAAATGTCCCGGTTCAGTTCAATGTGTGTAACCACGTAACCCTGCTCACGTAAGCGGGCCACTGCCGTACCCTGATCCGGTGCTTCAATGGTCCCTTTAACCTGGTGTCCCGAGGCGTCCCGGGCACGATACAAGAAGCTTGCCATGGATCACAACCCCAACATCTGTACGGTCTTACCAGGCGACAACCCCGCCTCTCTTACCGCAAAGAGATCTTTTCTGGTGCAGAGGAATGCAACCGGTAATCGTCCAGTGCAATCACCCCTTTTTCGTAGAGCTGCCTGAGGGACTGTTCCAGGGTGATCATCCCGTACCGCGCTCCGGTCTGCAGTGCGGAAGGTATCTGGTGGGTCTTCCCCTCCCGGATGAGGTTCCTGACTGCAGGCGTCGCCACCAAAACCTCAAAGGCAGGTACCCGTCCGGTTCCATCGCGCCGTTTCACCAAGCGCTGGACAGCGATTCCTTGCAAACTGCCTGCCAACTGGACCCGAATCTGGGCTTGCTGATGCGGAGGGAAAACATCAACAATCCGGTTGACGGTGTGGGCCGCATCAATGGTATGGAGGGAAGCCAGGACAAGATGCCCGGTCTCAGCCGCGGTGAGGGCGATGCCGATGCTTTCGGAGTCTCTCATTTCCCCCACCATGATCACATCAGGGTCCTGGCGCAGCACAGCACGAAGGGCATTGGGAAAGTTCCTCGTGTCCCCTCCGATTTCGCGTTGGTGGACAATGCTGCACTTGTGGGGATGCAGATACTCGATGGGGTCCTCAAGGGTAATGATATGGCATTTCCGCCTGCGGTTGATAAGGTCGATGAGGGCTGCCAGGGTGGTTGATTTCCCGCTTCCCGTCGGCCCGGTCACGAGCAGTAAACCTCGATCCAGGAGTGCAAGTTCCTGGAGGACAAAAGGAAGACCGAGTTCTTCAACGGTGGGCACCCTTTCAGGAACGACACGGACAGCGATCCCCACCGTACCCCGCTGGCGGAAACCATTGATCCGAAAGCGCCCTACCCCGTTGAGAGTGTACGAAAAGTCAACTTCACCCTCCCCTTCGAAGCGGGACCGCTCCGCCTCACCCATGATGTAGTCAAGCATGGCGGCTGCTGTTTCAGGCTGAAGGGGTTCAGTACCCTCGAGCACAACGAGTTCCCCGTCAACACGCAGAACAGGTGGAGCACCCACTGCCACGTGCAGGTCCGATGCCCTCTGCTCGACAGCCAGTTTCAAGAGTTTATCAATCTTTGCGCCCTCTCCCCTTGTATCCACGGTTTCCTGCACCTCCGGATCCGAACCCATACTTAACTGCCGCCATATGCTACCCGGCGCACCTCCTCCAGGCTTGTAATCCCGGCCCTGGCCTTATCCACTCCATCTTCAATCAGACGGAGCATTCCCGCCTCCTTTGCCTTGCGCCGCAGTTCCGCGCCACCCATTCCCTTCGAAACCATCTCCCTCATGCCAGCGTCTAACCTCAACACCTCAAAGAGGGCGGTCTGACCGTGATACCCAGTGTAGGCGCATTCCGAACAACCCACCGGTTCCGCGAATTCCAGGGGCACCTCTGGCAGGGGTAACCCCAGGCGGCGGGGATCGCCGGGTTCTAACCGGTATTTCCGTGCACAGGCTGGGCAGAGCTTCCGCACCAGGCGCTGGGCGACGGCTCCGATTACCGACGCCGAGATGCGAAAAGGTTCAACACCCATATCAATCAAGCGAACAACAGCACTGACAGCGTCATTGGTGTGCAGGGTGCTGAAGACCAGATGGCCGGTAAGGGCGGCCCGGATCGCAATATCAGCTGTTTCCTGGTCCCGGATCTCACCCACCATGATGATGTCCGGGTCCTGGCGCAGGATTGACCGGAGCCCGGCAGCAAAGGTCAACCCTGCCTTCCGGTTCACCTGAACCTGGTTAACCCCCGGGAGATTGTATTCTACCGGGTCCTCAATGGTAACAATGTTGACTTCGGGTTTGTTCAGGTAGGACAGGCTGGCCATGAGGGTGGTGGTCTTTCCACACCCGGTAGGGCCGGTCACCAGGATCATGCCAAAGGTGGTGTCCAGCATTTCCCTGTAAAGGGGGAGGATCCCCTCAGAAAACCCGAGCTCGGCAACGTCGGTGATCACCCGGTGTTTATCGAGAATCCGAATCACAATTTTCTCTCCATAGATGGTCGGAAGACTAGAAACCCGCAGGTCTACCCCCCGGTCGGCGTGAAGCTGAATCCGGCCGTCCTGGGGCTGTCTCTTGATGGAGATATCCATGGAAGCCATGATCTTGATTCTGGAGGTGCATGGTGCCTGCAGTGCCCGGGGAATCTTCATCACCTCACGCAGGACACCGTCAATCCGGTACCTGACCCGGACACCATCCTCCTGGGGCTCAAGATGGATATCACTGGCCCGCTCCCTGAGGGCCCGGTCGATGATGGTATGAACAAGGTTCACCGCCGGTGAGTCGTCTTCACCGGAACCCAGGGTATAGGTTTCGGTCTCTTCAACCTCGGCCGTTTCCCCGTACCTGTCGGCCGGGATCGGGTCTGTTTCATATACCTGGCTGATGGCCCTTTCAATGTCCAGGGCGTTCATCACCACGGCTTTAACTTCCTTACCGGTCGTGAAGGAAACCTCGTCTGCTGCGTAAACATCCAACGGGTCTGACATGGCCAGTACCAGGCGGCCGTCTTCCTCGGCAATGGGAACTACCCGGTAGCGCGCCGCCATCTCCTTACTGATCAACCGGGCCACCCTTGGGTCAATCTTCACATCCACGAGACGAAGGTAAGGAATTCCCAGCTGTTCAGCCAGGGTCTCAGCCAACTGAACCTCTGTTATGTAACCAAGGCCCACCAAAACCTCACCCAAGCGCGACCCGGATTCCCTCTGTACCCTGAGGGCTGTTTCCAGCTGCTCGGGGGTAATGACCTTGGCATCAATCAGCATCTCGCCCAGTCGCCTTTTCATGGTGTAATAGACCCCGCTTCCCCGCAATCAAGATGCGCGGCAGCCGCCTCCTGCATCACCTTGCCCGGGGCCTCCCGGCCGAACCATACCTCCCAGGCCAGGACCGCCTGCTCAACCAGCATCCCCAGACCGCTGACCACCTCAAGCCCCATCTCGGCGCTTTCCCGGAGCAGTCTTGTCCTCAAAGGGTTATAGACCAGGTCAGCAACTACGGCGGTTTTCGGCAAGGCCTCAAGGTAAGTACGAAGAAGTGGGGTCTCATCACCCCGCGGCAACATTCCAACCGAGGTGGCGTTGATCAAGAAGTCAGTCTCCCCAAGGGCTTGTGCCAGCCCTTCACTTGCCCACCTGACTGTCCTAATCTCGACGCACACGGAATCCTCCTTGACCTTCCGCAAGCAGCCGGCCAGCTCCCCGGCCCTTTCCGGCGTCCGGTTGGTTACAGTCAGACGGCCCACTCCTTCCAGGAGCAGTTGGGTGGCGACCCCGCGTGCCGCCCCGCCGGCGCCGAGGATCAGGACCGAGCTTCCCCGGAGGGGCCTTTTCACCCTTTTTCTTAAGGAGGCAACAAACCCCCTGCCGTCGGTATTATGGCCGATGAGCCGGTTTTCTCGTCTCTGGACGGTGTTTACGGCCCCGATAAGCCGCGCCTCCAGAGACAGGTCATCCAGCAGGGGGATAATCTTCTCCTTGTGGGGAACGGTGACATTGACCCCCACCAGGCCCAGCCCTCTGATCCCGGCCACGGCTTCAGCCAGGGCCTCAGGCGGGACGGAAAAAGCCAAGTAACGGTATTCCATCCCCAGGTAGTCAAAGGCAGCGTTGTGCATCACTGGTGAAAGGGAGTGTTCAATTGGATACCCAATAATACCGAGAACCCCGGTTCCTTTTCCCCTGCCGGAAGGCATACCAGCCACCCCCTTTGAGATTTCTCCCGGGCCACCCTGTCAGCTCTTAAACATAGAGGTCGGCCTTTGGCTTCCCAGCCCAGGAGATCAATAGTCAATAAATTCTCTTTCTAAAATACAAATCCTTCACCGCAATAGTGACGTTCGGCTGAGCAGCAGCCTTTCGGGTCTGCCTCCGGCACCCACCCGCGCCCGTATCCTCGTGCTACCGCCAGTGTCCGCAAACATGGGGAGAACCACGGCGTCACAGAGCAAAAAAAAGAAGGCCCCGGGCATCTACGCGTGGTGCCCGGTCCAGCCGTTCAAGCCTGCAGCACACCGGATCATGGTCAGCTCCCGCCCTGGGGCCGAACCCGTTTCAAAACCCAGCGTTCCAACCGCCGGACCAGCCGTGTGCCGATAAACTCCCGCTTGTTAATGGGCACCACCAGGATCGTGTAAAGGCCAAGCCTGTTGCCCCCGAGGATATCGGTAAAGACCTGGTCTCCAATGACAGCGGTTTGATGGACACTGGTTCCAAGCAGCTCCAAGGCTGCCCGGAAGGCCCTGCGCCGCGGTTTTCCAGCATTGCCGATGGAGGGAATCCCAAATTTCAGGGAAAAGCCTTCTACCCGTTCAGGGTGATTATTGGAAACAATACAAACCTCGAACCCCAGCCGACGGATCCTTTCCAAAAAAGCAGCCAGGTCCCCACCTGGTGTCATCCCCTGCCACTCCACCAGGGTGTTATCAAGGTCGAAAATAAGGCCCCGAATCCCCCTGGCCCGTAGACGTTCAAAGTCAATTTCGTAAATTGATTGATGGTACTCAACCGGGGTCAACATCTTGAGCAAGACCGGCCCCTCCGTTCCGCAAAACTCCCGAAAACTGCCCAAACCAGCCTTTGCCGACACCAAGCCTTGTTCTCCAGTCTTTTTCTAATCGTTTATCACGCCGCATGCCGGCATAATCTACCCTTACCGCCGTCCCTTTTTCTTCGCCTTTTTCCTCGGCTTCCCGGTAACCCTGGGGCGGCCGGGAGGGGAAACCCTGCCGCCAACCCCTCCCCGGGGTGGCATGACAGCCACCAGGGCCCCGATTCCAAAACCGTCCAAAACCTGTGGCACCCAAGACCCCGACAGGCCGAGCCGGAGGGCCAGGGGTTTTTCAACGTACTCAAGACCCAGGACCACCAGCAGGACCAGACCGATCCATCCCAGCCAGGAACGCATCCGCGGAGCAACCCGTCTCAACAAGAAGAAGACAGGGAACGCCGCTGCAATCTCAATCAGCAGTTCATTAAGAAGCACCACCGGACACCCCTTCCGTGCCTACGGCGCGGCCTGAAAACAAAGACCCTTTAAACAACGGCCGCAACCGCTTCTTTGCTTACTTTCCTTCCCTTCTCTTAAGGCCTGAGCACGATCTTGACCGCTGCCTCATCCTGGTCAGCCCTTTCGAAAGCCTGCTCAATTTCCTCGAGGCGAAATTCATGGCTGAGAAGGGACTTGATATTAATTAGCCCTTGAGCGACAGGTCTTAACACCTGCGGGGTCCAAACATACCTTTCCTGGACCGTATGGTGGACCAGGCAGGTGTTGACCAGGTTAAAGCCATCGTCGTGCCAGCGTCCCATCTGGAGGGTTACCGGCTGTGTGATCCAGCTGTAGAAGGCGAGGGTACCGTTGCGCCGGAGCACGGCCGTTGCCTGGTTCATGGCCTCCTCAGTCCCGGCTGCCTCCACCACCAGGTCGGCTCCAACCCCAGAGGAAAGCTCAAGTATCTTCTCTACCGGGTCCTCTTTCTTGGCGTTAATGGTCACATCAGCCCCGATTCTTCGTGCAAGATCAAGCTTTCCGTCTACAACGTCAACCACAACTACCTTTCCGGCCCCTTTTTTCTTGACCACCTGGGCAATAATCTGCCCGGCAAACCCAGCACCGTAAACCACCACCAGGTCTCCCAACTGCACTCCACAGTTCATCCCTGAATACATGGCACAGGCAATGGGCTCACCAAGGGATGCCAGGTCCATGCCCAGTCCTTCAGGGACCGGCTGCAAGGCCTGGACCGGGGCTTTAAAATAGTCCGCAAAGGTATTATACCAACCAAAGCACATCACCTTGTCCCCGGGCTTGACCTCTCGCACCTTCGACCCCACCTCAACCACCGTTCCTCCTGCCTCATGACCCAGGTAAAAGGGTAGGGTTACCCCTTCCGGAAACTCACCGCGGTAGAAGGTCTTATCACTACCACAGATACCCATGAGGTGCGTCTTGACGATTACCTCGTCCTCCGCAGGCTCAAGGGTCCTTTCCTCCAAGACCAGTCGACCGGGTTCTACCAAAACGGCAGCACGCGTTGTTACCAAGGTATAGATTCCTCCTTGTTGCATCCTTTGCACTGCAGTGAAAGCTCTGCAGTATTTTCCCAGGACCTCTAATTGCCGTGAAGATGAAAGGACAAGTCGTCGAATACTTTTAGTTTCCCGGGAAATCCATGAAGTCCTTCTGAAAATTGCTTTCTAGGGAGAACGTTTCTCTCTTGAAAACTGTAACCCTGCAACCCGTACTACGCATACAAAGATTACAATAGGATCCCCCTGGCCTTCCACTACAATAGGATTCCCGTAGCCTTCCGCCCTGACAAAAAGCTGGTGCCGGCCTGTTGACCCGCACCCCTCCCAAATCAAGCACATATTCTACAATGCCGCCCTCTCGGCGTGTCTCCTTTCATCATCCTGGTCTTCTCGTAGTGGGCAACCACACCCTTCGTCCCGCGCTAGGGCCACGGTGTCGGCCGTCACTGCCGGTGGTGGCCGGTGCCGTAACACCAGGCGTCGCGCACGGTACATAAGTGACCGTACTCTCCTTGCGGCAGCTTAAAGTCCCCTGGCGACCGTCACCGGCAAATGTCCAATTGGCAGGCTCGCCTCTGAAAATGTGACAATAAGTGGGAGGTCATCCTTTTTCGGGCGGCATGTCAAAGGCTCTTCAGGATCCTCGAGATCTTAGATTCAAATTCATCCACCTGGGCTAGCACCTTGTCCAGGCGGTGACGCAGCTTTTCCCGTGCTACCTCGTCGTCGATGGAATCCAGGTTAATGCGCACGTTCAGGGATGCGCCCCTGGCGCCAGCGAGGGCCATCAAGAAAGCCACGCCGGCATCGCTGGCGGTATTAGGGTTTCCGTGCTCCAGGGCCACCGCGGCCATCTCCAGGGCCTCCAGGGAAAGGGCTGCCACCTCCAGGGGCACCTCCGTGGCCGCTACTACCGCCCTCTGCACGGCCTGGGCGCGCGCTCTCTTCTCGGCGTCGGTACCCTTGGGCATCCGGTACGCAGAAATCACCCGTAAGAACGCCTCTGTATCTTTGTCAACAAGTGCCAAGAGCCTGTGCCGCAGGTCCTCGGCCCTTCCCAGGGCACCCCTCATCGTTTCCTCTTGCGCGCGGAATTTTTCTCTACCAATGGTCAGCCGGCTCACCATCAGAGTCAGTGCAGCCGCGATCGCTCCAGCCAAGGCAGCTACGCTGCCCCCTCCCGGGGCCGGAGAAGCCGAAGCCAGCTCGTCTAGAAAGCCCCTCACCGGCATCTCCACGAGCAGACCCTTCTCGTCTCCGCTCAAGGCTCTCCCTCCTCGAATCATACTACAGCCAGAACCCCCGGCTGGCCCTTCCCCGCCTCCTTTACTCCTGTAACCGCTTCTCCAGTACCTGGTCCTTCCGGAAGCCTTCAAGCCTCAAGTAGTATTCGGCGACCTCGATCAAGGCATCCGCAGGGGTCAAGCCGACGATTTCGCTCCCGAGGACGTTGACACCATAACGAGCAGCCTCGGCCTTGACCACTTCGAAAACCCGGTAAAGGGGAGCCGTCTTGTAATTGCACATATTAATCGTAACCTGGGCCACGTTCCGCTCCTCCATCATAATCCCCAGGGCCTTGACATCGCGGAACCCGCCGCTGCTTCCCCGGATCGCCCGCGCAATCTTTTTCGCGATGCTCACGTCATCAGTGTCGAGGTTGATGTTGAATGCAATCAACGGTGGACGGGCGCCGACCGCGGTCGCTCCCGCTGTGGGATGGAGCCGCGGTGCCCCGAAATCTGGGTGACGCTCGGGCAGGGAGATGGTCTCTTTCAGGCCCTCGTACTCACCCTTGCGCACAGCGGCGAGGTTCTTGCGCTCGGCGCGAAAAGCCGCCTCCTCGTACAGGTACACCGGTATCTTCAATTCCTCCGCGATCCTTCGCCCCAGCTCCCGCGCCAGGTCGATGCACTCATCCATGGTGACCCCCGAGATCGGGATGAAAGGGATGACATCTGTTGCCCCCATCCGGGGGTGTGCACCCTTGTGCTCTTCCATGTTGATCACTTCAGCAGCTTTGCGGGCGGCCTTGAAGGCCGCTTCCTTGACCGCGTCTGGCTCACCGACAAAGGTCACCACCGCGCGGTTGTGGCTCTCGTTGGTCTGCCAGTCCAGGAGCTTGACACCCCCGACCCCCTCGATCTCCGCCACGATGGTTTCCACCACCTCTTTGCGGCGACCTTCGCTAAAATTTGGCACGCACTGGACGATCTTTGCCATGGGGCCACTCACCTCCGCGCTCAATCACTACTGTGCCTTTCTTGATCACTTTCCACACCAGATTGGTCCCAAATCGATAACATAGGTACGCAAGATTGGGAACGTCGAAGATTACGATATCGGCCTGCTTCCCGGGCTCGATGCTACCAACACGGTCGGCGCGGCCAATGGCGTGGGCCGCGTTAATGGTCACGGCATTGACCACCTCAGCCGGCCGCATCTCCAGGTACAGGCAGGCCAAGGTCATGATGAGCTCCAGGGAGTGAGTGGGACAGCTCCCCGGGTTAAAATCACTGGCCAGGGCGACCGGTACGCCGGCATCAAGGATCTTCCGGGCGGGCGCATAGCGGCCCGTCCGAAGGTTGAAGCTTGTTCCCGGCAGAAGGACTGCGATCGTACCGCGCTGGGCCATCCAGGCGATGCCACCCTCCGACACCGCCAGCAGGTGGTCGGCGCTGACGGCGCCCAGTTCCGCAGCCAGTTCCGCGCCCCCCAGCGGCTCGATCTCGTCGGCATGGATCTTGAGCTTAAACCCCAACTCCCTCGCTCGCTGCAGCACCCGGCGGGACTGCGGGATGCCGAACACCCCTTCCTCGCAGAAAACGTCGCAGAACTCCGCCAGTGAGTGGCGCTTGACGGCGGGAAGCATTTCTTCTACGACCAATGCGACGTATTCGTCGGTCCTGCCGGTGTATCCTCGGGGCACGGCATGGGCCCCC
>SESX01000081.1 GCA_004367365.1 Candidatus Acetocimmeria pyornia | reverse complement strand
TGCCTTTGTTGCCTATTTTACCCTGGATTTTGGTTATTATTAGCCGCTCACTCCTTGACCTTATTGGTGGTGTTCCACGGGACAGGGATTGTTCTTCTGGAGGTTTATGGAGAACGACGACAGGAACGGGGGGATCGCCCATGACTGAAGAAAGGTCGGCTGGTGGAGTGGTTGTAGCCAGGAAGAACGGGGAACCCGAAGTACTGATGATCTTGGACTCCTATGGGAGATGGACCCTGCCCAAAGGGGTCGTCGAACCTGGTGAGTCTCCAGAAGAAACTGCGGTCCGTGAGATCCGTGAGGAAACCGGGGTTGATGGAAAGGTCCAGGAACGAATCGGTGAGATCGAATATCACTACCGTCACCCTCAACTGGGCCTTGTTCACAAGAAAGTATCCTTCTTTCTCCTCCAGGCGGTCTATGTAGAACCTGTACCACTCCTGAAGGAAATACGTGAGGCCCGCTGGATCCCGGCAAGTAAAGCCTATGACTACTGTGAATATGAGAATGCGAAGGGCATCATCAAGAAGGCTTTAGAAAGGATTAACAGGCCCAGGGAATGAGCGGTAGGTTGACAGCCAGCATGGGGTGGCAGCCCTGAGCAAGGGGAGGTGGAGGCTGTGACCAACCGGAAGCTGAAGGACCCTTTGGTGGACAGGCTTTTTGATGCGATTCTTTGCCTGGAGAACCATGATGAATGTTACCGGTTTTTCGAGGACCTCTGTACGGTTTCAGAGCTCCGGTCCCTGGCCCAGAGGTTTGAGGCTGCCAAGATGCTTGCAGCCGGGCACACGTATGATGAGATTGTGCGCAAGACGGGGATGAGTACTGCCACCATCAGTCGCATCAAGCGTTTTCTCCACTATGGGGCCGATGGGTACCGTCTTGTCCTGGACCGGTTGGCTCAGTTTGAAAAAAAGGAAGCGGCCGACGGGGGAAAGAAGTAGCAGCATTCAGATTTTTTTCTAGATTCCAGGAAGGAGAGGGGAGCTAATTTATTATGGGGAAAAAGATCGGGTTTATCGGCCTCGGGGTTATGGGCAAGCCAATGGGCAAGAACTTGCTTAGGGCGGGATATGATTTAGTTGTCCATGATATCCGGAAAGAACCCGTGGAGGAATTGGTGGATGCTGGTGCCCAGTCTGCCAATTCACCGCGAGAAGTGGCGGAAAGAACTGAAGTGATCATTACGATGTTACCTGATTCTCCAGAAGTAAAGGAAGTAGTGCTTGGTAAAGACGGGGTTTTAGAAGGTGCTAGAGAGGGAAGCATTCTCATCGACATGAGCTCCATTGCACCAAGTGTCACTATAGAAATAGCCTCTGAGTTGAAAAAGAAAGGAATCAGAATGCTTGATGCCCCGGTAAGCGGCGGTGAACCGGGGGCCATTCAAGGTACGTTAGCGATCATGGTGGGCGGGACACAAGAGGACTTTGAGGAATGTGCCAAAATATTGAATGTCATGGGTGGTACTGTAACACGTGTAGGCAATATCGGCGCGGGAAATGTGACGAAATTGGCTAATCAAGTAATTGTTGCTTTAAACATAGCTGCAATGTCTGAGGCCATGGCCCTGGCAACCAAGTCCGGTGTGGACCCGGAGCAGGTGTACAATGCAATTCGAAGCGGGTTAGCCGGTAGTAATGTTTTGGATGCCAAGATGCCCCTGGTACTGGAGCGAAGGTTTGAGCCGGGGTTTCGCATCAACTTGCACATTAAGGATCTATCCAATGCCTTGGAGGCTGGAGCAAAAACTGGTGTTCCGATGCCTTTGACAGGATTAGTGATGCAGGTCATGCAAGCCCTAAAAGTTGACGGGCTAGGTGATATGGATCATGGTGCCATTGCTCTTTTCCATGAAAAATTAGCCGGGGTAGAAATTAGACCATCCCAGGCGGTAGAGGGCGGGCAGAAGCCACCTGGATAAGAAGGTAGGGCGAGTTGGACTGCGGCTTGGACATTCCAAGTTCGCTTCAGGATACAGCGACAATGTCACCATCACCTTGCTCATAGGTGACATTATCACAGACTTTTTTTAGGGTGACAATATCACAGCACCATCACAATTTAGGTTGTTGGATATTGACAGTGTGAGGAGGCCGTGCTATACTACTCCTGAATTGCACTTTAGTACTTTATTGCTTTAAAGGAGTAAACGCTTAAAGGACAACCTAGACGGAGTGTTGAGCTGCCGCGCGGCAAGGCGGCATGGAGCACTAGTTGGACCGTGGAGCAGGCGGGGCGGGCCGAGGTCTTGGTTGTGGTGGCTGCAGTTGTTGGCTTGTTAGAGGGGTGGACATGTTGAATCCTTCCTTTTGCAACGAGATGCCTACTGGTGTTAAGGACTATCTGCCGCTGGATACTACCAGGAAGAGGTTTATTGAGGATCGGCTCCGCTCGGTCTACGAGAAGTGGGGGTACCAGGAAATTGGTACCCCAACCTTTGAGTTTTATGATACCATTCGGGCCGGTGTGGGCCCACGGCTTTCCGAACAGACATATAAGCTGTTCGACCGCCGGGGACGGATCCTTGCCTTAAGACCCGACATGACCACCCCCATTGCCCGCCTGGTGGCAACCAAAATGAGCCAGGAGACTAAACCACTACGGCTTTTTTACCTAGCCAACGTCTTCCGCTACCGGGAGAACCAGGGTGGACGCGACCATGAGTTTCACCAGGCGGGGCTCGAGCTTATAGGTTCACCGGTGGCTGAGGCAGACGCCGAGGTTATTGCCATCGCCATCCATTCCCTTGCTGCCTTCGGCGTTGAAAACCTCCGCATCGGGATCGGTCACGTCGGTGTTACTGATGGGCTGCTGGAGGAAGCCGGGTTGAGCCGTGAAGAAAAGGACAAGGCGCGAGAGCTCTTGCCCAAGAAGGATTTTGTCGCCCTGGAAAAACTGGTTCAGGGTGGGACCTCCAGTGGGCCCGGTCGTCTTCTTTGGAAGGCCATGACCCGGACCCTTGATGTAGATGCCATCGAGGCCATCATGCCGCAGGTGGAGAGGGCCAAGACCCGTTCGGCCCTGGCGAATCTTGGCCGGATCCTGATGGTCCTGAAGTCGTGGGGACTGGCGGAGCGGGTTCAGGTGGACCTATCCCTGGTGCGCGATTTCGAGTACTACACGGGAATGATCTTCGAGGGTTACCTGCATGGGCTTGGTGCTCCTATTTTCGTCGGGGGAAGGTACGATAAACTCCTCGACACCTTCGGTCTGAACCTGGGGGCGACCGGTTATGCCCTGACCATCGAAGAACTGACGGACGCCCTCAAGGGGTCCGGTCTTCCCCTCAACCCCAGGCCGGTTGATTACCTGGTTGTGCCCACCGGCGGTGAGAGCGGGATGGCCTACCAGGAGGCGGAGAGGCTGAGGAGCCGTGGCTTTGTGGTTGAGATGGCTCTGGAAACAGAGGACCTCCAGGCCGTCTTAAGTTACGCCCGCCGCCGCGGGGTTAAATCAGTACTTTATGTCGGTGCTGACGGAATCAGGAATGAAGATATTTCCAGGGACGGTGGTGTTGTCCGTTGAGTTTTTCGCTGACCATTGCCCTCCCCAAGGGGCGGCTTTTGGCACCGGCCCTGGAAGTCCTGCGGGGCGCCGGGATTGATGCCGATGCCCTGGAGGTGAACCCGAGAAAACTGGTGGTGCAAGACTCGGTCCTCGGCATCAAGTTTCTCGTTGCCCGGCCGGCCGATGTCCCCACCTACGTGGAGTACGGGGCGGCCGATTTAGGGATTGTTGGTAAGGATATCCTCATGGAGGAGGACAAGGAGGTTTACGAGCTTCTCGACCTGGGAAAAGGTTTTTGCCGGTTTGTGGTTGCCGGTACCAGGAAACGGGCGGCCGTCGGCCTTGCCAACGGGTCATCCGGGATCCGGGTGGCTACCAAGTTTCCCCGGGTCGCTGAAGAGTTCTTCAGAAAACGCGGTGTTCATGCTGAGATCATCAAGTTGCACGGCAACACAGAACTGGCGCCCTTGGTAGGGCTTTCCGAGGTTATTGTGGACCTGGTTTCTACCGGCCAGACCCTGGCCGAGAACGGCCTGGTAATCATGGAGGAAATTGCGACGGCAACGGCCAGGCTCATCGCTAACCCGGTCAGTTACCGCTTGAAAGCCGGTGAAATTGACCGTTTAATCCGTAGGATGCGGGCTGCACTAGAAAACGGGGGGGATAAGGCTCATGCTTAAGACTTACACTGCCGCTGAATTTTTCGAGTCCCGCCGGGCGAGCACCTGGATGGATGACCCGGAATTGAACAGCACTGTCGCAGAGATCCTCGCCGAGATCAGGGAACGCGGTGACGAGGCCCTTGAAGAGTACACTGCGCGTTTCGACGGCATCCGGCTCCCCTCCGGCAAACTTGCGGTCACCGAAGAAGAAATGAAAGAAGCTGCAGTAGAGGTGGAGCGGGACTTTCTTGATGCCCTTTGCCTGGCGGCCAAAAATATTGAACGGTTTCACCGTGAGGCCCGGTCCCCCGCCTGGACCCTGACGGACAGGGCCGGCTCTTTCTTCGGGGAGTTAAAGATCCCCCTGGAGCGGGTCGGGATTTATGTGCCGGGAGGGACGGCTGCCTATCCTTCCTCGGTCCTGATGAACGCCATCCCAGCCCGGGTAGCAGGGGTCAAAGAGATCATCTGTTGTACACCACCGGGACCGGAGGGACGTGTTAACCCTTATGTTCTGGCTGCTGCGGCTGAGGTAGGAGTAAAGCGCATTTTCAGGCTTGGGGGGGTTCAAGCCATCGGGGCCATGGCCTACGGGACAGAAACCGTCCCGAAGGTGGACAAGATCACCGGGCCGGGAAACCGGTACGTGACCATAGCCAAGAAGCTGGTGTTTGGAACCGTGGATATTGATATGTTGGCCGGACCGAGCGAGGTGGTGGTGCTGGCCGATGAATCAGCCCGGGCGGAATGGGTGGCGTCTGACCTCTTGGCCCAGGCGGAGCATGACCCGGATGCTGTTGCGATCCTGGTGACAACTTCTGACCGACTCTGCAGGGACACGATTCGCGCCATCAAGGCACTCTACCCATCTCTACCCCGCCGGGAGATTATCGAGAAGTCCCTCCGGGAAAACGGGGCCGCCGTTTTGGTGGAGGACCTAGAAGAGGGGATCGAGGTGGTGAACCGGATCGCCCCAGAGCACCTGGAAGTGGTGGTCCGGGAACCCTTTGCCTGCCTGGGACGTTTCGTGAACGCTGGAGCCATCTTTTTGGGTCCCTATAGCCCGCAGTCCACTGGTGATTACGCCGCCGGCCCGAATCACATCCTCCCCACCGGTGGGACGGCGCGCTTCTTCTCACCTCTAGGGGTGGAGGATTTCATCAAGCGCTCCAGTGTCGTTTATTATACCGATGAAGGACTGGCCCGGGTGGCAAAGGCCTGTGTTGCTCTCGCTCAAGTTGAAGGGCTAGAAGCACACGCCCAGGCGGTACGGGTCAGGCGAGGAGGAATCCGGAGTTGAACAGGCGAAGGGTTCAGGTGCAGCGAAAAACACGGGAAACAGAGATCACCGTCCAACTGGACCTGGAAGGCTCAGGACGCATACAGGTTGACACTGGTGTGGGGTTTTTCAACCATATCCTTGAAGCCTTTGCCTTTCACGGCTGCTTGGACCTGGTTGTCTCTGCCCGCGGTGACCTGGAAGTGGATGCCCACCACTTGGTGGAGGACACGGGGATCTGCGTGGGGCGGGCCCTGGCCCAGGCTTTGGATTCAGTAGAGGGAATCGAACGCTACGGGACAGCATGGGTCCCGATGGACGAAAGCCTGGCCATGGTCTGTCTCGACATCAGTGGACGTCCGTACCTTCATTTCGAGGGACCACCGGCTGCCGGCCGGGTGGGAGATTTTGACTGTGGACTGGTCGAGGAGTTTTTCCGGGCCGTGGTGAATAACGCCCGTATTACTCTCCACGTGAGGATCCTTTACGGTTCCAACGCCCACCACCAGGTGGAGGCGGTTTTCAAGGCTTTCGGCAGGGCCCTGAGGAGTGCTGCAGCCCGGCGGGGGTACGGAGGGACCGGGGCGCCTTCAACCAAGGGGACCCTTGACTAGCCGCCCTGCCGCACCGGCGGCCTTGGGACATTTTCGTGGTCGTGCTCCATGCCGCCACAGGGGGCGGCACCACAGAGGATGAAAATCAGGAACAAGCCGGTTGTTGCAGCCTATATAAGAGGTGCCAACAAAGGGGGAGGCGCCGGTTTCGTGAGGGGCGGTCAGCGCACGAGTTTAAGAACAGCAGGCGGCGGAGGACTAGCCGCAGCCACATGTCTGAGACCGTAGGGCGAGTTGAGCGACCCAGCGACCCGGCTCGGGTGAACAGACAGGGGGGTTGTTGAATGTGATTGCCATTATCGATTACGGCGCCGGGAACCTGCACAGTGTCCAGAAGGGCTTTGAAAAGGTGGGTGCCAAGGCCACGGTGACTTCAGACCCGGGCCAGGTTGCGGCGGCCCGGGCCGTGGTGCTTCCGGGTGTTGGTTCCTATGGCTTAGCCATGCAGAGCCTGGAGAGGCTTGGACTCACCAGGGTTTTGACCGACGTCATTCGTGGTGGCAAGCACTTTCTTGGTATCTGTCTCGGGCTGCAGGTCCTTCTCGAGGGGAGCGAGGAAGCCCTGGGATCAACCGGGCTCGGAATCATCCCGGGCAGGGTTCGACGCTTTCCAGGGGGACTTAAGGTTCCCCACATGGGCTGGAACCAGCTCTATTTTGCCAGGCAGGACCCCTTGTTTGAGGGCGTAGAGCCTGGGGCCTGGTTTTACTTCGTGCACTCTTACTATGCTGACCCCAGGGACGAAGAATGGGTCCTGGGCCGCGCAGATTATGGGGTACCCTTCACCGCTGCCCTTGGAAAAGGCAACGTGAGGGCAGTACAGTTTCATCCGGAAAAGAGCGGGCGCCTGGGGCTCAAGGTCCTGGCCAATTTTGTGGGGTTGATGAACTGATGATGGTCATTCCGGCGGTTGATATCAAGGGAGGCAAATGTGTCCGCCTTACCCAGGGGAAAGCCGAGCAGGAAACCGTCTATGCCCAGGACCCAATCGAGATGGCACGGCGCTGGGAAGAACGTGGTGCTGCCAGGCTCCACGTGGTGGACCTGGATGGTGCCTTTCAGGGACAGATGGTGAACCTTGAAGTTGTAAAGGGTATCTGTGGAGGGGTCAGGATCCCGGTTCAGTTGGGTGGCGGGCTCCGCTCGGTACGGGACATCCGGACTGCTTTTGAAGCTGGTGTACGTTGGGTGATCCTTGGAACGGCCGCGGTTTCGGACCAGGCCTTTTTGAAAGCGGCCGTTAGACTCTACCGGGACCGGTTGATGGTCAGTCTTGATGTCCGTGACGGCAGGGTTTTTACGGAAGGCTGGGTGACCGGAACCGGGGTCGAGGTGGGCGAGGTGGCCCGGGAGGTCAGGAGACTGGGCGTAAGAACGGTTGTTGTCACCGATATCAGCCGCGACGGAACCCTTGAGGGGGTCAACCTGGAATTGATCCATAAGGTTCTGGACAGCGGCCTGAAGGTGATTGCTGCCGGTGGGGTTTCTTCGCTGGAGGATATCCGCTCCCTCGGGGACCTTTCTGAGCGCGGGCTGGTGGGGGTCATTATCGGAAAGGCCCTTTACAGTGGTGCTGTGGATTTTAAGGAAGCGTTTCGTTTTGGGGAGGGCAGCAGGTTTTGTTAGCCAAGAGGATCATCCCGTGCCTGGATGTTAAGGACGGCCGGGTGGTCAAGGGTATCGAGTTCAAGGGTTTACGGGATGCCGGTGACCCGGTGGAGCTGGCTGCAACGTACGACAGGCAAGGGGCTGACGAACTGGTTTACCTGGATATTTCGGCCTCTCTGGAGGGCCGGCGCACCCTGGTTGAGGTCGTCCGGAAAACGGCCGCAGAGGTTTTTATTCCCCTCACTGTTGGCGGTGGTATTCGTGACCTTGAGGATATCCGAAACCTTTTGGCCGCCGGTGCGGATAAGGTTTCCATTAATACAGCGGCAGTTGATAACCCTGACCTGATCCGGCAGGCAGCCGAAAGGTTTGGGTCCCAGTGCGTGGTGGTGGCCATTGATGCCCGGCGGGTTCCTGGCCAGGAAGGGTGGGAGGTCGTTACCCACGGTGGGACGAAGCCTCGAGGGCTTGATGTCCGGGCGTGGGCCGAAAAGGTGACAGCCCTGGGAGCTGGTGAAATTCTCCTCACCAGCATGGACATGGACGGAGGAAAAAAGGGGTATGACCTGGCCCTGACGGCCATGGTGGCCCGGGAGGTTAGTGTCCCGGTTATTGCTTCCGGGGGGGCCGGCAGCCTAGAGGACATTGGCCGGGTTCTTACCGAAGGTCAGGCAGATGCCGCTCTTGCGGCCTCGATTTTTCACTACCAGCAGTATACGGTTAATGATGTAAAATCCTACCTACGGGACCTGGGAGTGACGGTGCGGTTTGAAAGCTGAAAAACAAGAACACGGGCTCGGTGTACGTGAGTGGTTGGATGCAGTCAGGTTTGATGAGAAGGGCCTTGTTCCGGTGGTTGTCCAGGACCGAAGGACAGGTGAGGTACTGATGCTGGCCTATGCTGACCGTACGGCCCTGGAAAACACCCTGAAGACCCGGGAGGGCTGGTTTTACAGCCGGAGCCGCGGGAAACTCTGGTTGAAAGGGGAGACCTCGGGGAACCGGCTGGTGGTCCGGGAGGTACGCTCAGACTGTGACCTGGATGCCGTTCTCTACCTTGTTGACCCGACCGGCCCTGCCTGTCATACAGGGGCAAGGACCTGCTTCTTCCAGTCGGTAGGTGGATGGGTTGATGGTCCTGGGACTACCGGTGTGGACGAAAACCCTGACGGTGAACAGGTCGCCGAGGGCGGTGACTCCGGAGGGACCGGCGCGGCAGGGAAGAGAAAAAAGTTTAAGCTGTACGGTCCTTTTTTAGCAGAACAGAGTATTCTTGACCATCTTTACCGGGTCGTCCGGTCCCGGAAAAGGGAACGCCCGGCCGGGTCCTACGTGGTTTCCCTGCTGGAAAAAGGTCCTAACCGGATTTTGCAGAAGATCGGTGAAGAGGCCACCGAGTTGGTTCTGGCCGGAAAAGACGGTGACCGCAGGGAAGTTATCCTGGAGATGGCTGACCTGTGGTTCCACTGCCTGGTTCTTTTGGGGGCTCTGGGGGTCCCGCCTGGGGAGGTGCTGGATGAACTCCGACGGCGTAGGAAATGAGGCGAGGAGCGGGTGTCACCCCCCATAGTTGCTTCCCAAACTTGTATACTAGGGATCAGAACGTACTTGGCTTTTCCAAGCGGCCATTCCCCCTTCGAGGTTATACACTGATTTATAACCATTGTCTGCAAGAAGCTGAGCAGAAGCGGCTCCCATAGGGCCGCTGTGACAGACAAAAACTATGGTATCGTCAGTGTTTAATTCCTTCATTCGGTCACGAACTGAACTGTAGGGAATCCAGATGGCACCGGGGACATGATTTTCATCGTAAAGATTTTTTTCTCTAACATCTACTATCACCAGTTCTTCACCGCTCTCAAGCATTTGCTGCAGCTGCTCCGGTGTAATTGAAGACCACCCTTTGGGCTCTACGAAGAGCAGTATTTTAGTCAGTATTCCACCTAGCAAAAGGACTGCTGCAACAACTGCCAGCCGTTTGAGGTTCATGGCCTAACCTCCTTGCCAAAAAATAGTATAGATTACCGAAAAGAGGGTTACTGCTGTGGCGAGCCACAGCGAGACCACCTGTCTTTTGGATACGTTGCTGCGTGTTCTCCACGTGAGATAATGGGCCAACAGCAAGAGTAGGACACTCGTTGTTAGAAAATAATATCGGTACTGCCACATGTAGGCAGTGATTCCGAAAGCTGCTCCACCCAGACCGAGCGGAATAATCAGTGCTGGCCCTACTCAGGCCAAGCAAGCCAACCATGAAGTGATAGCGGCACCAATAGTTGCTGCTCGTTCCTTGAACATGCTACCATCTCCTTCTTGAAATTTTTTGAGCTGTGAGGGCCGGTCAAGGTATAATCTTACTCAAAGCCGTATTGAGGATTTCTCCGTTCATGGCTCCGGTATACTTAAATCGGATTACACCCTGAGGGTCAATGAAGAAACTGGTGGGAATTCCCCTTACTTGGTAGCTTATTGTTACGCTATTATCCCTATCAAGCAGCACAGGGAATGTATAGCCATTTTTCGACATGAACTGTTGCACACCCTCCAAAGATTTTTCCGTTCCTGTCAGGTTTACTGCCAGGAATTTCACTTTTTCTCCTTTTTCTTCGTAAGCCTTTTGAATGACGGGCATTTCTTCCCTGCACGGGGGACACCAGGTTGCCCAGAAGTTGATAAATACCGGCTGGCCCCCCTGTGGGAACTCGACGTACCATCCAAATTAAGAGAAAAAGGAGTCCATTTTGACCGTCAAACAAGAATCCTAGAAGTCTGCAACCCCCATCGAGCTAAAGAAGCACTGGATTACAATATGAATGTTATTTATTTCCTGCCCTGCAAAGTGGTTGTTTATCAAGATCAGGGGAAAACAAAAATCGGCATGGTGAAGCCGACAGTGTTTATGGAGATGCTTAAAGACGACGGGCTGAAAGATTTTGCCAAGGAAGTAGAAGACACCATTAAAAAAGCCTTGGATAAGGCAAAATAAATAGATAACGGAGCGGTTCGCTTCCAGTGGCCGCTCCGGCCTTGTATCGTTAGTATCCATATGCCAATAACCACTATAAAAATGCCACCATCTGCCTCGCCAGGGGTGCTCCTCCACTCGCCTTTCTTATTCCTCTGCCCTCCGGGCCTGCGGCATAACCGGTCTCGCTCCGGAGCACCCCGGGCGTGCAACCTTTGCGAAATACCGCTTCC
>SESX01000080.1 GCA_004367365.1 Candidatus Acetocimmeria pyornia | reverse complement strand
CAGAAAAACAAAAACTAGTTGATCTTGTTGTGAGGTCTTTGCCTACTTTTTCTTGACACGTACTGACTATAACGTGTTAGTTGACTATAACGTGTTATATGATGTAAAATAAGTCAACGGGGGAGTAGCTACCGGGGATCGCCCCGGGATGCCAAGCCGTCATTCCGGCCTCAGGTCCGGCTTGGTGGTGCCGTTTTCATCTTAGCTTGGACGGCCAAAGCGAGACCTTTATGCTCAGCATGTATTATGCCAGGCATTATAGGTCTCGTTTTCTTATGTGGCGGTCCTTGCTAAAATCTAACTAGCTGCTAGAAAGGAGAGAACCATGCTAACACTCATTTTGTTGACCGGCGGTTTAGCACTGATCCTAGCGAGCGCAGAGTTTTTCACCAACGGCGTGGAATGGCTTGGCAAAAAGCTGAAACTGTCAGAGGGCGCTGTGGGTAGTATCCTGGCGGCGGTAGGGACAGCTTTGCCAGAATCCATGATTCCAATCATCGCCATCTTGTTCGGAACCGGGAAAGCCGCAGAAGAAATCGGCATTGGGGCAATCCTGGGAGCGCCGTTTATGCTTACTACCCTGGCCTTACCCATTGCCGGTGTTATTGGCCTAGTTCACAAGATAGAGGGAAAGAAGAGGAAGTTCATGCTTATCGATCCTTCCGTCATGATGCGGGACCTTAAGTTCTTTTTGATAGTATACTTGATGGCTTTTCTGGCAACTTTCCTCCCCCAAGGGTCTATTAGAGTAGTGGTGGCGGTGCTGCTGGTTGTTACCTACTTCTTATATGTCGCCCATACTCTGAAGGGCGGCAGTACCTTGGAGGAAGCCCACCTAAGACCTCTATATTTTGCTAGAAAACAACATGACCCGGCTACTCCTGTCGTCGTATTGCAAGTACTCACCGCTCTGGGTGGTATCATCTTCGGGGCACACCTTTTCGTAGACGGGATTGAACACCTGGCAGAGCTCCTGCACGTCTCACCTTTTGTACTGTCTATCATCATCGCACCCATTGCCACAGAATTGCCGGAGAAATTCAACAGCGTTATCTGGCTGCTGCGGGGAAAGGATACCCTTGCCCTGGGAAACATTACTGGAGCCATGGTGTTCCAGAGTTCCCTGATTCCGGCTCTAGGTATTGCCTTTACGCCATGGGCACTCTCTAAGCTGGCTGCCATCAGTGTCATCCTGGCGCTGACCGCAGGAGCGCTGGTCTATTTTAATCTGAAGCTGAAAAAAGTACTCCGTCCCACCATTCTGGCGTTTAACGGCACCCTTTACCTGGTGTTTCTGATACTGGTCCTCACCTTGGGGGATACTCTAGTTAGTTAGTTCCCAAAGGAGACAGCAGTGTGGAAATATCGCATGAACTGGCAAGAGTCGAACTGCTGGTTCACAATCGGCTCCTAGACCGGTACGAGATGTTCAGCCTTACATTGCACCGAAACTTGTCTTCCGTGCGAAAAGATGGTATAATAACTGACACACTACAATACGGAAAAAACGATGAGCGGGAGTAGTAGGTGCCCCGGCCGCAGTCCAGAGAGCCGGGAAGGGTGGGAGCCGGCCTGAACGCGGAGCACTGAATGGACCCGGGAGAAGCAACCGGAAGGCGTGAGCTTTAAGGGAGACGGAGCCCCTACCGTTAAAAAGGGGAGAGTATCGTTTGTGAGCGGGAAAACAGCGGTAAAAAGACCGCTTACGGACGGTACTTATTGAGATGAGCCCCAATTTGGGTGGTACCGCGGAGACCCTTCGCCCCAAGCGAAGGGTCTTTTTGGTACAGGGGTCTCAAGCCAGGGTGGCACCGCGAGCCTCTCGCCCCTGCACGGGCGGGGGGTTTTCTTCATTCGGCCGGAGGGTGCCGGCCAAAAAATCCATGGGGAGTGAGACAAATGAAATTTATCCTACCGGAAAGAGAGCTGCCGAAAAAGTGGTATAACCTGGGAGCCGACCTTGCCAAGCCGCTGCCACCACCCCTCCACCCGGCTACACGGGAACCGATTACCCCGGATCTCCTGGAGCCGATGTTTCCTGCCCCCCTCATTGAACAAGAGGTTACGACCGAAAAGTACGTACCCATCCCGGACGAGATTCTGGATGTTTACCGTCTCTGGAGACCAACTCCGCTTTTCCGGGCCCGCCGGCTGGAGGAGGCTCTCAAGACCCCGGCCAGGATCTACTACAAGTACGAAGGGGTATCTCCCCCTGGGAGTCACAAACCAAATACCGCTATTGCCCAGGCCTACTACAACAAGCAGGCTGGTATCAAGCATCTAACTACGGAAACAGGGGCCGGGCAGTGGGGTAGTGCGCTGTCCTTTGCTTGTAACGTTTTCGGCCTGGAGTGCACCGTCTACATGGTGAAGATCAGCTACGAGCAGAAACCGTACCGGAAATCATTGATGCAAACCTGGGGGGCCAAGGTCATCCCCAGCCCGAGTCCAACTACCAAGGCCGGAAGGGCCATTCTTGAGAAGGACCCGGATTCACTGGGAAGCCTCGGGATTGCCATCAGTGAGGCCCTTGAAGTGGCCATGGAGCGTGATGACACCCGTTATTCCCTGGGAAGTGTTTTGAACCACGTTCTGCTGCACCAGACGGTGGTAGGAGAGGAAGCCCTCAAACAGATGGAAATGGCTGGTGACTACCCGGATGTAGTTGTGGGCTGCTTTGGTGGAGGTAGCAACTTCGCTGGTCTTTCTTTCCCTTTCCTGCGTGACAAGATCGCCGGGAGGGAGTTGAGGGTTTTGGCGGTGGAACCGACTGCCTGTCCAAGCCTGACCAGGGGAAAATACGATTACGACTTTGGTGATATATCTGGGATGACCCCGCTCCTGAAGATGTACACCCTGGGTCATAAATTCGTCCCAGCCGGGATCCACGCCGGTGGCCTCCGGTACCACGGGGCTGCCCCCCTGGCCAGTCACCTGCTGGGAGAAGGACTGATCGAGGCAAAAGCTTATCCTCAGAACCCCGTCTTCGAGGCTGGTGTTCTCTTTGCTCGAACGGAGGGGATTCTTCCTGCCCCTGAAGCCGCCCACGCTGTCCGCGCTGCTGTTGACGAAGCCCTACAGGCCAAAGAGGAAGGGAAGGAAAAGGTGATCCTCTTTGGACTCAGCGGCCACGGTTTCTTCGACCTAGCGGCTTACGACGAATACCTGGAGGGGAACCTCAGGGATTACACTTACGAGCCGCAGACAGCTGACTGAGAGCCTTTCCTTGACTGAACGGGTCCCTGTTTACCCCCTGCCCCCGGCTTGGCCGGGGGCAGCTTATGAGCACCCGGCTTCCGGCCCGGCCGGGCAGGGGCCGGGTCTATCGGCCGAAGAGCAAAGGAGGGAGGAGACGATTTCTTTTTCGGAGAGGTGGTAGAGCAAGGAGTTGGAAAGTATCGGTTGGGATATTCTGCCGGCCCTGGACTTGTGGGGACCGAATCGTGAACCATGTCTGGTCTGATCCTGCTCTTTGGCGCTATTGAAGAGGCCGGCGCCAAAGAGACAAGAGCCGTGGAGCCTGAGGTTTTCCGGGCGGAAAGGGATTTGATAAATTGGCACTTGACGGGTAGGCCAATTTAATGTATAGTAAGGTCAACCGGTACCGGAACATTTGATCAGATCTACCTGGTTAGGCCTGCGGAGTTTTCAGCAGGTGGTTCGGGGGGATGATTTTTTTATGGGAAAAAAATTGGCCTGAGGAGGATGATCCAATTGACCAGAAGGGGAGAAAGAAACGGGCAAAGAAAGGTAACCATCGTCGATACCACCCTCCGGGACGGTGAACAAACTGCGGGGGTAGTTTTTGCGAACCAAGAGAAGGTCCGGATTTGTAAACTGCTGGATGAAATCGGTGTTCACCAGATTGAGGCCGGGATCCCTGTCATGGGCGGTGACGAGCAGGAAGCGATTCGGGAGATTGTTTCCCTTGGACTGAACGCCAGTATCATGGCCTGGAACCGCGCGGTAATCAAGGATATCAAGGCTTCTATCGATTGTGGAGTCGATGCGGTGGCCATCTCCATTTCGAGTTCTGACATTCATATTAAGTATAAGCTTGGGACCACCAGGCAAAAGGTCCTCAAGGCTATGCGTGAGGCTGCAGAGTTCGCCAAGAGCCATAACCTCTACGTCTCGGTGAATGCTGAGGATGCCTCTCGCACCGACATGGATTTTCTGTTGGAGTTTGCGCGTGTGGCCCGGGACGCGGGTGCAGACCGCCTGCGTTTTTGCGACACCGTGGGTATCCTCGACCCCTTCACAACCTACGAAAAGGTGAAAAGGCTGGTAGAGGAGATCGGGATCGACGTCGAGATGCATACCCACAATGACTTTGGGATGGCAACGGCCAACGCCCTGGCAGGTGTTCGGGCCGGCGCCACTCATGTTGGCGTGACGGTAAACGGACTGGGAGAGAGGGCGGGAAACGCGGCCCTGGAAGAGGTGGTCATGGCCTTGAAATATACCATGGACATTGACCTTGCTTTTAATACCAGGCGCTTCCGGGAACTTTCGGAATACGTGGCCAGGGCATCAGCGCGTGAATTGCCAGCCTGGAAGGCCATCGTCGGCACCAACATGTTTGCCCACGAGTCGGGGATTCATGCAGACGGTACCCTGAAACACCCCAATACCTACGAAGTGTTTGACCCCGAAGAAGTCGGCCTGCAAAGGCAGATCGTCATCGGTAAGCATTCAGGTAAGAGCGCCATCATCAACAAGTTTCAAAAAGAATACGGGATTAGGCTCAATGAGCTGGAAGCCGCGGAGATCCTGGCCCGGGTCAGGGCCCTGGCGGTAGACCTGAAACGGTCCCTCTTTGACAAAGAGCTCATTTATATCTACGAGGACCTGCAGAAGGAAAAGGAAGGGAGGAGGGGGATTGGGTAAGACGATAGCGGAAAAAATCTTGAGTACCCACAGCGGTCAGGACGCCCGGGCAGGGGATACGGTTGTGGCCGAACTGGACCATGTCATGGGTCAAGACGGGACATCTCCCCTTACCATCGACGTTTTCCGGAAGATGGGCGGACGGACGGTGGCTTACCCAGAAAGGGTCAGCCTGGTGATTGACCACAGTGCCCCGAGTCCGAACGAAGGTGTTTCGTCCCTGCACAAGTTGATGAGGGATTTTGCCCGTGAACAAGGGGTTCGCCTCTACGACATTGGCTCTGGGGTATGTCACCAGTTGATACCAGAACAAGGACATGTATTCCCAGGGGCACTGGTGGTGGGGGCCGACTCCCACTCGTGCACCTACGGCGCCCTGAATGCCTTCTCGACGGGAGTGGGTTCCACCGACATGGCGGCCGCCCTCATCTCGGGGAAGATGTGGTTTCGTGTCCCGGAAACCATCCGGTTGCTCATCAACGGGACACTGCAGCCCGGGGTTTTCTCCAAGGACCTTATCCTCCACCTGGTTGGAGACATGACTGCCGATGGTGCCACCTACTGTGCGGTGGAGTTTGCCGGGGAGGCCATTCAGGCCTTGAGCATTGAGGCTCGTTTTACCATCACCAATATGGCCATCGAAATGGGAGCCAAGGCCGGTTTGATGGAGGCCGACGAAAAAACCCTCCGCTGGGTTAACGAGCGCTACCACGGGCCCTGTCAACCCGTCAGCCCGGATCCTGATGCCGAGTACCGGGAAGTGAGGGAATATGATGCCTCTCGGCTTGAACCCCAGGTTGCCGTACCGCACCGGGTGGATAGGGTGGTACCGGTGGGTGAAGTGGAAGGTACCCCGATTCAACAGGCCGTGATTGGAACCTGTACCAACGGTCGCCTTGAGGACTTGAGGGTGGCGGCAAGGATCCTGAAAGGGAAGAAGGTAAACCCGGATGTACGACTTATTGTTGCCCCCGCGTCGAGGCGGGTACTGTTGGATGCCATTGCCGACGGAACCTTGACGACAATCATTGAAGCCGGTGGGGCGGTAGTTACCCCAGGCTGCGGACCCTGCGTCGGGACCCACAACGGGGTGCCGTCTAACGGAGAGAACGTAATTTCTACGGCAAACCGGAATTTCAAGGGCCGGATGGCCAACAGTAACGCCTTTATCTTCCTGGCTTCACCGGCAACGGTGGCGGCCTCTGCCCTGGAAGGGAAGATCGTTGACCCCAGGAAGTACTGGCAGTACGAAAGTGGGGCTGGGGTTGTACGAGGAGGCAGTGGTTAATGAAATACCAAGGAAAGGCCCATGTGTTCGGTGATGACATTAATACTGATTACATCATTTCAGGGAAGTACAAGTTCAAGACTCTCGACATGAAGGAACTGGCCAAACACGTCATGGAGGACCTGGACCCTGAATTTTACGAGAAGGTGCAAGACGGTGACTTTCTCGTTGCAGGCCGTAATTTTGGCTGCGGCTCGTCCCGGGAGCAGGCTCCACTGGCCCTGAAACACGCCGGGATCAGGGCCGTCCTGGCCAGGTCCTTTGCGCGGCTCTTCTATCGAAATGCCATCAACACCGGCCTCCCGGTGGTCGAGTGTGATACCGATGAAATTTCGCCCGGCGACCGACTGGAAGTGGACCTCGAGGCAGGGAAGATCCGCAACCTCACCACCGGAAAGGTCTTAACCTCGAAACCTCTTCCTCCTGTGATGCTCAAGATCCTGGGTGATGGAGGACTGGCAGCTCATTTCCTGAAGTACGGAGATTTTCACCTGACCGGAGAGATGGAGTAGAAGATGAAGGCCGGGGAGTGAGGAAGATTGTACCGAGTTACATTAATTCAAGGGGACGGAATCGGTCCCGAGGTCACCGAGGCTGCGCGGAGCATCCTTGATGCCACTGGTGTTGACTTGAAGTGGGAGGTAGTCTCAGCCGGCGAGACCGCCTGGCAAGAATGCGGCGACCCGCTTCCAGGTGCAGTGCTCGACTCCATCAGGGAGACCGGGGTAGCCCTGAAAGGTCCAACCACAACCCCGGTTGGGTCCGGCTTTCGAAGTGTCAATGTAGCCATCCGGCAGGCCCTTGACCTCTATGCTTGTATCAGGCCCATCAGGCAGTTGGCCGGGGTTTGTACCAGGTATGAGAAGGTAGACCTGGTGATTTTTAGAGAAAACACGGAAGACCTCTATGCTGGTGTGGAACACCTGGTGGGTGACGGTGCAGCTGAAGCCATCAAGATTACCACCGAAAAGGCCTGCCGGCGCATTGTCCGCAGTGCTTTCGAATACGCGGTCAGATACGGGCGCCGCAAGGTGACCGCCGTGCACAAGGCCAACATCCTGAAGCTTACTGATGGGATGTTTTTACGGGTGGCCCGGGCAGTGGCGGCCGGCTACCCGGAAATAGAGTTTGAGGACCTGATCGTCGATAATGCGTGTATGCAGTTGGTTCAAAGACCACAGGAGTACGACATTCTGGTCATGAATAACCTCTACGGGGACATCATTTCCGACCTGGGCGCGGGTCTCGTTGGCGGTCTGGGCGTTGTACCAGGGGCCAATATCGGTGACGAAACCGCTGTTTTTGAGCCTGCCCACGGCAGTGCACCGCAAATTGCCGGGAAGGGGACCGCGAACCCGGTCGCCATGGTTCTCTCTGGGGCGATGCTTCTGGACTATCTTGGTGAAAAGGAGGCTGCCCGGATGGTTCTGGAGGCGGTAGAAGCCGTCCTGGGCGGTGGGGTTTTGACCCCAGACCTCGGCGGGGAGGCCACAACCAGGGAAATGACAGAGGCAATAATCAGGGGCATAAACCGTCCTCCGCTAAAATAGCCTTTTACCGGGTACTAAATGGGGCTCCGCTGGCAGGCAGGGGCCAGGAGGACGGTCAGTTTACGGTGGAACGGGTCTGGTTCCGAGTGTACAGGGTCAGACACAGGGTGCTCATCGGCATGCTCCTGGCTCTCTTCACGACCGCCGCAGTGAGTGGAGGGTTGGCCAGGCGCAGCGGGCTTGAGGTTTTCTCTCGGACCATGGTGGATAAACGGGTCGTTATCGACCCGGGCCATGGGGGGATAGACTCAGGGAGTTCCGGAAGGCACGGGACCAGGGAGAAGGTGGTTGTCCTTGAAATCTCCCGGTACCTGAAGGAATTTGTTGAAGGGGCCGGCGGTCAGGTCATTCTTACCCGGACCGGTGACTACGACCTGAGCGGCCTTAGCGGGGCGGACGCGGAAACGGTCAGGAGAAGGAAGCGCCTGGACCTGGCCAAAAGGGTTGAAATCGGTAACGGTTCCCAAGCTGATGTTTACATCAGCATCCACGCCAACAGTATTCAATCTCCGCGCTGGCACGGGGCCCAGACCTTCTACAATGCCGCCAAGTCTCCGGAGAACAAGCGCTTGGCCGAGAACATTCAGAGGGAACTGGTAAGGCTCACCGGACAGACGAGAAGGAAGGTAAGCAGTAGGATCCAGCAGTACATTCTCGAAAACCTAGAAATCCCGGCGGTGACGGTTGAGGTGGGGTTCTTGTCGAACCCCACGGAAGAAGAACTCCTTTCAAGTCCCGAGTACCAGAGAAGGGTGGCCTGGGCCATTTTTCATGGTCTGGTCAGGTTCTTCGTGGAATCAGTTGAGCCTGCCGGGGGGTGAAAAATTAAAGGGAGCTCAAAGTGAGTAAACCTGCCCAGGTGCATGCTGATGAGGGTGACCGCAGCCCGCGGCACCCTTGATAATTTCCAGGGGTGGGGGTGAAACTAGGGACCGACGAGTTCTTGCTAACAATCTAAGGGCATGGTACCATGATGGTATGAAATGACAGTGTTGGTAGCCCTTGCTCGTAAAACCTGGCACCCAGGAGTCGTTTCCCGCCCCCCAAGGTTCGGACCCTTGCTCGACCCAAGCAGCCGTCAAGCCGTCAAGGAGCAGTGGAGCCTCGGACCGGGTGTTTACCGTGTGCAAACCGGGTGATCAAAGATGCAAGTTCTGCTGCGCAATCCCAGGCTCGAGATCAGTCTTACGAAGCTCAAAACCAACACCCAGCGGATCGTAGCACTGTGCCGGAAGGTAGGGGTTTCGGTCTTGGGCGTCACCAAGGCCTGCCTTGGTGCTCCTGAACTGGCTCGCGCCATGATCAAGGGGGGTGTCGTGGGCCTCGCCGATTCCCGGCTGGAGAACCTGGAGAGGCTGCGGAAGGCGGGATTTGATACCCAGTTATGGTTGGTTCGCCTTCCGATGCTGAGTGCGGTGGATGATGTGGTTCGACTGGCCGACGGGAGCCTGAATTCGGAGTACCGGGTAATCAAAGCCCTTTCAGAGGCAGCTACCAAGCAGGGGGTAGTTCACAAGGTTGTTTTGATGGTTGAGCTGGGAGACCTCCGGGAAGGCCTCCTCCCGGAAGACGCGGTAGCAACGGTGGGAAAATGTCTCGGCCTGGACGGGATCCAGGTTGTTGGTCTCGGTACCAACCTGACCTGTTTCGGAGGGGTTATTCCCACCGAGGATAATCTTTCGGTTCTCGTCCGGCTGGTGCAGTGTATAAAAACAAGGTTTGGCCTGGAGCTGGAGGTGGTATCAGGGGGGAATTCGAGCAGCCTGCCCCTGGTGCTAGCGGGGCGAATGGTACCTGGTATCAACGAGCTCAGGATCGGGGAAGGAATCCTCCTCGGGCACGAAACCGTGTACCGGAGGCCGATTCCGGGGACTTACCAGGATGCTTTCCGGCTCATTGCCGAGATCATCGAGGTTAAAGACAAGCCTTCGGTGCCTCAAGGAGAGATCGGGACAGACGCCTTTGGCAGAAAACCGGACTTTGAAGACAAGGGAGTCAGAAGGCGAGCGATCCTAGGGATTGGACGCCAGGATGTGGATGTCGAGGGTTTACGCCCTGAGCACGAAAGCCTGGAAATACTCGGGGCCAGCAGCGACCACCTGCTGGTGGATGTTACGGAAAGCAGACAGGGGTTTGAGGTGGGGGATGAACTGGCCTTGATCCCTGATTACAAGGCACTTTTGGGGGCCATGACCTCACCTTACGTCAGGAAAGTTTGGATGGCCTGAGGGTGAAAAAAGAGTTGTACTGTTTTTTGAGAAGACCCCGCAGGCAGCGCAAAAAAGACGGGTTGGGCTGAGAATCCGAATCTTCAGGCAGAAGGGAGGTTTGGCTGGAGGGATGGGTATCGAACTTGGGGTTTTGGCTCCGCACCCACCGATCATAGTGCCGGAAGTAGGGGGGGTGGAAGCAGAAAAGGCCGGGAAAACCATGGAGGCCATGAGGAAAATGGCTCGGATGGTTCGCGAGGTTGACCCGGAGTCCGTAGTCTTGATTACCCCTCATGGACCCTATTCGGTCCACAATGTCCTCCTCATGGTTTCGAATCCACTGGTCGGGAACCTGGGTGACTTTGGGGCCCCGGAGGTGAAGTTCAACCTGCAGAATGACCTCAGCCTGGGCCGAACCATCTTGAGAACGGCCGAGAGGGCCGGCCTCCCCTTGAGGGAATGGCGACCCGCGGGGCTGGGTGGGGATGCGGGAAGATTCCTTGACCACGGGCAGATGGTACCCCTGTACTACCTGGTCAAGGAAGGGCTGGAGGTTCCCGTGGTTCCACTGGCCATGGGAGCCGTGTCATCTCGAGCCCTCTTTGAGTTGGGAGCTGCGATAAGGGAGGCCACCCAAACCCTGCACCGGAAAACAGTGGTTGTGGCTAGTGGTGATCTTTCACACCGTTTGACACCAGGAGCCCCGGCCGGTTACGACCCCAAGGGGGCTGAATTTGACCGCCGGGTGGTAGAGACCCTGAAAAAGGGTGACGCTGAAGACTTCTTCAGGTTTGACGCCGACCTGGTGGAAAGGGCGGGCGAATGTGGTTTCCGGCCGATAATCATGATGCTCGGGGCCCTGGATGGGTTGTCAGTAGAGCCTGAGGTTCTTTCATATGAGGGGCCTTTTGGGGTAGGCTATGCAGTGGCGGTATTCAAAACAAGGAGTGCTTTCGAGCCAGAGACCCTGGGCACTGAAACAGGTAAT
>SESX01000008.1 GCA_004367365.1 Candidatus Acetocimmeria pyornia | reverse complement strand
CCATTCCAGTGACGGTTACGGGCCAGAGGAGCTCCTTGAACTGTGCCCACTGCGGTGGTTATTACCTGCGGGGAATGTCCTCGCCGAAGGCAGCCATGAAGGGCCTTGTAGGGGAAGGAGTTACGAGCTTTCTGGTTAGTGGTGGTTGTGACCGGCAGGGACGGATACCCCTTCTCCAGGCCCAGGACACCATCGCGGCCCTGGCGGAAAAGGGCAGGCTTAACCTCCACGTGGGCCTGGTGGGAGAGGCTGAGGCCAGGTTCCTGTCCCCTTATGCCGAGAGGGTTTCCTTTGACTTTGTAACCGATACCACCACCATTCAAGAGGTCACCGGCCTTTCGGTTACCGGCGAGGATTACACCCGGTCTTACCGGTGCCTGCGGGAGCACCTCCAGGTGGTTCCACATCTTTGCGTGGGATTGTGGCGTGGCAGGATCCACGGGGAGTACGAGGCGGTCGAGACCCTCAAGGAAATCGGCCTGGAAACCCTGGTGCTCATTATTTTCACCCCCACCCGGGGGACAAAGTACCAGGACTGCCGCCCCCCATCCCTGGACCAGGTTGGCGATTTCTTTCAGTGGGTACGGAAAACCCTCCCGCGGGTGCCCATCCTGCTTGGCTGCATGCGGCCAGGTGGAAGCTACCGGAGGGCGGTGGACCAGCTGGCGGTGAGGTGTGGTCTGAACGGGATCGTCCAACCGACCTTGCCTGCACGCCGTCTTGCAGTCCGGTACGGTCTTTCTGTGGTGACGGCCGAGGAGTGTTGCGTTTTCTAGGAGTGGTTTTATGGTCAGAGTATCCACAGGTACCCTCTCGGTGTTGGGATTGCGGAAGAGCAGAACCGAAGTCAGACCAACCACGGCTTACCTGATGGTGGGCCGAAGGTGTATGATGGATTGTAGTTTTTGTCCCCAGGCGAGGAACAGTGAGGCTCAGGCCAACCTCTTGTCCAGGGTGACCTGGCCGGAGTCCGAGCCCGGTATAACTGCGGAAAGGATCGCCTCCAGGTACCGGACCGGTGACCTGAAGCGGGCCTGTATCCAGGTGGTGAAGGAGAGGGAGTCCCGCGCAGCCAGCCGGGAAATGGTAAAAAAACTGCGGTCCCTGAGTGATATACCTTGCTGTTTGTCGGTTGACGTGGAGGACCTCAAGGAGCTGGCCGAGGTCTTCAAGTGGGGGGTGGACAGGATCGGGCTGCCCCTTGACGCGGCTTCTGCCCGGGTGTACCGCCGGTGCAAGGGTGGGTCCTGGCACAGGAAATGGCACCTGCTGCAAGAGGCGGCCAGGCTCTATCCGGGCCGGGTGAGCACCCATCTCATCGTTGGCCTGGGGGAAAGCGAGGAAGAGATGGTCCGGACGATTGGTGCCCTGGTGGAAATGGGGGTGAGGGTGGGCCTTTTCGCCTTTACGCCGGTCCGTGGGACCGCCTGGGAAGACCGGCCGCAGCCTCCCCTTGACTCTTACCGTCGCATTCAAGCCGGCCATTTCCTGCTGGCCCACGGGCATCAGGGTCTTGGGGGTTTTCAGTTCGAAAACGGGAGACTGGTTTCCTTCGGGTTGAAACCAGATAAACTGGCACACCTCCTGGGTACCGGGGAGGCCTTTCAAACTACGGGCTGCCCTGACTGCAACCGCCCGTACTACAATGAAAGCCCGCGGGGACCCATCTATAACTACCCGCGCCCCTTGACAGGGGAAGAGGTGGCAGAAGCCCTGAGGGTGCTTCTTGTTGGCACCCGGTTCTAATCCAGATTCCTAGGAGCAAAAGCCTGTGCCGGGCCAGGCCTGCAGGCGACCGAACGGGGCCTGTCCCGGCTTAGGGAAGGAATAGCTGTGGTCGGGCTTTTAGGTGGTAGTGAAACAATGAGCAGGATGATGAGGATTCTCAAGACCGGTTACAGTGATGCGTCCACCAATATGGCCATCGACGAAGCGATACTGGTTAGCTCCGCGCACCGGGAGGGGGCACCCCCAACCCTTCGTTTTTACGGGTGGAAACCACCCGCGGTGTCCATCGGGTACTTTCAGAGCCTGGCGGGTGAGGTTGACCTGGACCGGTGCCGGAAACTTGGTGTGGGCTGGGTACGGCGCCCAACCGGGGGGCGGGCGGTGTTGCATGCGGATGAGGTTACCTACAGTATTGTCATCTCTGAGGCCGACCTGCCGGGGTCGGTGTTGGAAACCTACCGGGAGTTAAGTAAGGGATTGATTGAGGGTTTTCGACGGCTCGGGGTTCCGGCAGACATGGTTGCCTCCGGCCACCAGGATCTTGGTCCTCTCATTGGGCAGCGGTCGTCGGCTGCCTGTTTTGACGCCCCTTCCTGGTACGAGGTGGTGGTGGGGGGGAAGAAGATTGTCGGCAGTGCCCAGACCAGGAGGGACGGGGTGATCCTGCAGCATGGTTCAATCCTGCTTGATTTTGACGTGGGCTGCCTGTTGGAGGTTCTCGCTGTGCCGGGAGGGAGGGCGCGTGAGCGCCTGGCGAGGGTTTTGGAGAAACGGGCCACGTCCCTCCGGGAGGTGCTGGGAGTGGGTAATCTACCTTCCTTCGACCAGGTGGTGGAGGCCATGGTCCTTGGGTTTGAAAAAGCCCTCGGGTACAGTGCTGTACCGGGTGTCCTTACCCGGGAAGAGGAGGATCTTGCCGCCAGGCTGGCTGCGGGCAAGTACGGTAGTGATACTTGGAACCGCAAGAGGTAATGAAGAGGTATGAATTCGAAAAAAAAATGCTTTTCAACTGAATGTTTGACCAGACGGGAAACACTTCTCAGCCAGAAAGATGTAGGAAGGCGGTCTTTTTTCAGGGTTGTTTCTTTACCTTACTGGCTTATGCCCGAATAGCACTTTTTTCAGGGCCAGTAGGGAGGGATGACACGGGCGTCGCAAACTGGCCTTGTTTTCCAAGTTATTTCTGCACTAACTTCAGGGTCACGGGTAAGGGTTCCGAACGTTTCTTGGGGACTCTTACCCGTTATTTTTGTCCCTGGGCCCCTTTGGGCAGGATATTAACCAGGGAAGGGCGAACCATTTGGAAAATATGCCTTAAGGAGACAGGCTTCGGCAAAACCAGGTACCAGTATTGGTAGAAGTTGTCGAGTGGGGGGTAGAGAGGTGTTTGATTTGGTTGTGGTGGGCGGTGGTCCTGCCGGGTATGTGGCCGCCCTGCATGCAGCCCAAAAGGGCGCAGCTGTGGCCCTGGTCGAGGAGAAAAGGGTCGGTGGCACCTGTCTGAACAGCGGCTGCATACCGACTAAGGCCCTTCTCGCTGGCGCCGAGCTCTGGCTAAGGATCAAGAATGCTTCCGATTTTGGGATTGAGGTCAAGGACGTGACCTTTGACTACGGAAAGGCCGTTGAGCGTAAGGACCGCGTGGTTCAGCGGCTGGTCGACGGGGTAGAACGCCTCTTGCGCGGCCGCCGGGTCGAGTTGGTGTTGGGGCGGGCCTCGTCTGTAGCAGGGGGGAAGGTCGAGGTCAGCCTCCGGGATGGGGGGCAGTGTACCTTGGAGGCGAAGAACATTCTCCTGGCCACGGGGTCCCGTCCCGTGAAACCTCCGATTCCCGGCGTGGAACAGGCTGGAGTCATCACCAGCGAAGAAGCCCTTGACCTGACCGAACCCCCTTCGAGGGCCGTCATCATTGGGGGCGGTGTGATCGGGCTGGAAATGGCCTCCCTTTTCGGTGCCCTGGGAAGTACTGTGACGGTGGTCGAGATGCTGTCGCAGGTCCTCCAGGGGATGGATGCAGAAATGGTGCGCCGCTTGCGGCCTTCGCTGCGGCGCCTGGGGATAGAACTGGTGACTGGGGCCGTGGTAGATTGCATTGAGGAGCGTGATGGAGGCAAGGTTGTCCAGTACAAGAAGGGGCAACAAACCCTTGAGGTTGCTGCCGACCTGGTTCTGGTGGCCGCAGGGAGGGCGCCCGACTTTGGGGGGCTGAACCTGGAAGAGGCTGGGGTGCAATACGACCCGCGTCACGGTATCAGAGTGGACCGGGGCATGCGCACCAGCGCACCAGGCATTTTTGCTGCCGGAGACGTGGTGGGCGGTCCCCTTCTGGCCCACGTGGCTTCGGCTGAGGCTTTGGTTGCGGTGGAAAATGCCCTCGGCGGAGATGAGGAAATGGACTACCGTGCCGTTCCGGCTTGCGTTTATACCCTGCCCGAGCTTGCCGGGGTCGGAGATACCGAAGAAGAGGCTCGGGCCAAGGGGTTAAACCCGGTGGTAAGTAAATTTGCCTTTAGTGCCAACGGCCGTGCAGTAGCCGGTGGTGAGACCGAGGGTCTGGTGAAAATAATCAGTGCTGGTGTCGACGGCCCTGTGTTGGGGGTACACATCCTGGGGGCCCATGGTACAGAACTCATCCATGAAGGGGCACTGGCAGTTAACCTGGGGCTCAAGGCGCGAGACCTGGCGCGGACCATCCATGCTCATCCAACCAGGGCTGAGGCCTTGATGGAAGCAGCCCACGGGGTATTGGGAGAGCCGATCCACATGCTGAAAGGGTAGGAAGAAAGAGTTAGAAAATGTTGGCTTGGTTTCTGATAGGGTTTTGATCATTGAAACATAATAGGCATGAAATGCGCCGGAGGAGGTCATGGCTGGAATGTTGCTTAAAGAAGTTGACCCCGAGGTGTACGAAGCCATCGAAAACGAGGGGCGGCGGCAGCAGCAGACCCTGGAGTTGATTGCTTCCGAGAATTTTGCCAGTGGTGCGGTACAGGCTGCTGCCGGTACTCCCCTGACCAACAAGTACGCTGAAGGGTACCCGGGGAAGCGGTATTACGGTGGGTGCCAGTATGTAGACGTGGTGGAGGAATTGGCCCGGGAAAGGGCCTGCCGCCTCTTTGGGGCGGAACACGCCAATGTTCAGCCCCATTCCGGGAGTCAGGCCAACACGGCGGTTTACTTCGCGGTTCTCAAACCGGGTGATACGGTACTGGGCATGGACTTAACCCACGGCGGTCACCTGACCCATGGGAGCAGGGTCAATCTATCAGGAACATATTTCAATTTTGTCTCCTACGGGGTTAGGCCGGAGGACGAAACCATTGATTACGACCAGGTGCACCGGTTGGCCATGGAGCACGCGCCCAGGCTGATGGTGGCCGGAGCAAGTGCCTACCCGAGGGTGATAGATTTCGGGGCTTTACGGAAGATTGCTGACGAAGCAGGGGCCTACCTAATGGTAGACATGGCTCACATTGCAGGGTTGGTGGCAGCCGGGTTGCACCCGAGTCCTGTTCCCCATGCCCACTTCATTACATCCACCACCCACAAGACCCTCCGGGGCCCGAGGGGGGGATTCATTCTGTGCAGCAAAGAATGGGCCAAAAGTATTGACAAGGCCGTTTTTCCTGGTATCCAGGGTGGGCCGTTAATGCACCTCATTGCGGCCAAGGCTGTTGGGTTCAAAGAAGCCCTCTCCAAGGAATTTCGCAGCTACCAGAAAAGGGTGGTGGAGAACGCACGTGCCCTGGCCTCTGAACTGCAGGAGGTAGGCTACCGGCTTGTCTCCGGGGGCACGGATACCCACCTGATGCTTGTCGATTTGAGTGAAACTGGGATCACCGGGAAGGAAGCAGAAGAGGTCCTGGACCGTGTCGGAATTGCTACCAACAAGAACACGATCCCCTTTGACCCGCGCCCCCCGTCAGTGGCCAGCGGTCTCCGCCTGGGGACCCCCGCAGTAACAACGCGGGGTATGGGAACGGGGGAGATGAGGGCCATTGCCCAACTTATTCACCGCACCCTGCAGGGGCGAAACCGGCCCGAAGTTTTGAAGGAAGTCCGGGAAGAGGTACGCAGGCTCTGCAGCTCGTTTCCCATCCCGGGGTAACCCCACGGGGAGGTCATATCCAACCCTTGGGTTACCGGTAGCGTGGATGTCCGGGCTTGCTTACTTGATGAGGGAGTAGCAGGCATCGAGGGTCTCGTTGTCAGCCCGCGGCAGCCGGGCCTTAAATTCTTGTAGGGTGTCCTGGTGAGCTGTACGCTGTTTTTCGCCCAGGATCCGGGCGTACATGGCACGGGTAACATTAGATTCCTGGTACTGTTCTGCAAAGGACAGGATTTCGTCGATCTTTTTGGCGCGGTCGACTTCCACTTGTTATCCCCTCCCGAATTTGCGGGCCCCAGCCCGGGTATGAAGACGCCAATGTCCGGGCCTGGCACATGATTACCCGGTGTGGTGTTAGGATGTGTCGGTCTGGGTGAAGGTATTCCGGCCCCGGGGAAGAAACGGGAGATTGGGCTGGGACGGCTGTCAGGGAATGGAAGTTATCCCCAGCATTATCCACAATTTGGCGAAAACTGTGTATAACTGGTGCCTGCCCTGTCTTTTGGTTAAGGGCCGGAGGTGCCTTCGGGTTTCGACCTGGACTGGACCGGAACGAAACCTGTTAGGCTTTAGGTTCAGGCCAGGGGACGGGGGAAGAAGAGTGTGGGCAGTTAGGAGGTGCTGGTGTGACTAGGATCCTGGTGGTTCACGGGCCCAACCTGAACCTGCTGGGCCGGAGAGAACCGGAGATTTACGGTACGACGACCCTGGATACCATCAACGAGCAGCTTCGGGACGCAGCCCGGGAGGCCGGAGTGGAGGTTGAAATCCTCCAGTCCAATCATGAGGGTGAAATCGTTGATTTTCTCAATCAGGGTCTGGGTAGAGTAGACGGTTTAATCCTAAACGCTGCGGCTTATACCCACTATAGTGTGGCGATCCGGGACGCCGTAACAGCCCTGGGCGTCCCCAGCGTGGAGGTTCACCTTACCAATATCCATGCCCGGGAAGGGTTTCGCAAAAGGTCACTCATGGCTCCCGTGGTCACCGGCCAGGTTGTGGGTCTAGGGGCGTATGGCTACGTCCTGGCTCTACAGGGGCTTCTCCATTTTCTGGCTGGGAAAGGTTGCAAGACCTCGTAGGGCCAGTTCGAGTCCGGATGGCGGAAGGGGGAGCTTGGTGGAAGTCAGCGAGAGGGTTGAGTATTTGCGCGGGGAGATGGGAGAGGCCGGTCTTTCTGCATTCCTGGTTACTTCAGGGGACAACCGGCGTTATCTGAGTGGTTTTACAGGGTCGAGCGGGGCGGTGGTCATTACCAGGGAGAGAGCCTGGCTGCTCACGGATTTCCGTTACCTGGAACAGGCCCGGGACCAGGCGCCCGGGTTTGAAATCGTCCGGTACGAAAGAGGCCTCCTGGAGGCGGTGGGGGACCTCCTTGCCCGGGAAGGATGCCAGACCCTGGGATTTGAGAAGGAACACGTTTCCTTCCTGTTCTACCAACAGATGGAGACCAAGCTCAAGGTCAGCCTAGTGGGTACAGAAGGATGGGTGGAAAAAATCCGCAGGTCCAAAAATGCCCGTGAGATTGACCTTATCGAGCGTGCGGTAGAGATTGCAGACCGCGTCTTCCTCGAGGTCAGGGACCTGATCCACGAGGGCGTGGCAGAATCCGAGCTTGCCCTGGAAATCGATTACCGGCTGCGAAAAATGGGGGCCGAAGGTTCTTCCTTCGAGACCATTGTCGCGTCTGGGCCGCGCAGCTCAAGACCCCATGCCACGAGGTCGGCGCGGCGGCTGCGCAAAGGGGACTTGGTGGTCATTGACTTTGGGGCCGTCTACCAGGGCTACTGTTCGGATATAACGAGAACTGTTTGCATTGGACCAGCCTCATCTCGGCAGCGGGAGGTGTACGGTTTGGTTCTTGCGGCCCAGGAGAAGGCCCTGGAGACAGCACGGCCTGGGATGTCGGCCCACGACCTGGACCGGGTTTCTCGGGAGGTAATCAAGGAGGCCGGGTATGGGAAGGCCTTCGGGCACGGTCTGGGACACGGGGTAGGGCTTGCCGTCCACGAAGCACCCAGGGTGGCACCATCGTCCGATACGGTTTTGGAACCAGGAATGGTTTTCTCAGTCGAACCCGGAATCTACCTCCCCAGTTGGGGCGGGGTGAGGATTGAAGATCTGGTTGTCATGGAAGAGGATGGTGTCCGGGTCTTAACGCGGTCCACCAAGGAGCTGCTCGAGTTTTGATGCAGGACCCTGTTCCTTCTCCCCCGGGGCTGTTCGTGTGTATTTCCATTGTTTTTCAGCCCTAAACTTTTATGAGACAAGAGAGGTGTTGTGTATGATATCCACCAATGATTTCAAGACAGGCTTGACCATCGAACTGGATGGCGAGGTTTACAGTGTCCTGGAGTTTCTCCACGTCAAACCTGGTAAAGGGGCGGCTTTTGTAAGGACCAAACTCCGGAACCTCAAGACCGGGGCGGTCATTGAAAAAACCTTCAAGGCCGGAGAAAAGGTGCCCCGGGCTCATGTCGACCGCCGTTCAATGCAGTACCTCTACCGGAGTGATGATGCTTTCACCTTCATGGATACCGAAAACTATGAACAGGTCACCCTGAACCTGGAACTTCTAGGTCAGGCTACCGATTACTTGAAGGACAACCTGGTCCTTGATGTTCTCTTTCACGAAGGTACTCCTTTTGGGGTTGAACTTCCCAAATTCGTGGAACTGGAAGTGGTAGAAACCGACCCGGGCCTCCGTGGTGATACCGCCAGCGGGGGAACAAAGCCAGCCACCCTGGAGACCGGGGCAGTGGTCCAGGTCCCACTTTTTATCCAGCGCGGAGATGTAGTCAAGATTGATACCCGAACCGGCTCGTACATGGAACGGGTATAGAGGGGCTCTTCTGGTATAATTCACCCCTTCCCGGGAAAGTTTAAGCAAGTAAGGCGGTGGCCGCTGCCCCTGGAGGACGAAAAGTCGAGGGGCACCGGCACGACAGGTGAAGTTGTCAGTGACGAGGAGGGAGAAGGGGTGAAGGTGGAAGACCTCAAGAAGAAGGTGGCTTACCTCCAGGGCTTGGCTGAGGGACTGGACGTATCAGGTGATTCCCGCCAGGGAAGGATCATCAATGGCATTCTCGATACCCTGGCCGGGTTGTCCGATGCGCTGGGCACCGTTGAGGCCGAAGGGAAAAACCTCGAGGAGTACATGGAACTTGTTGACCAGGACCTCGCCTTTCTGGAAGACCAGTACTACGGTACTGAAGGTCTCGACGAGGGGCTGGTTGAAATTGACTGCCCGGCCTGTGGTGAGCCCCTGACGGTTGAGTCAGAGTGGTTAGTAGACAGCGATGAGATGGAAATTACATGCCCTACCTGTGGTGGACGGGTTTTTCCCACGGGTGACGAGGGGCGACCTCCATATGAGCCTGAAAACGAGGGTGCTTTAACGGCGCGGAAGGAACCGGAAAGCTAGGCAGGCCTGTGGTTTGAAATGAAAAGGCAAAAAAGTTCTCAAGGCTAACAGAAACACTTACTATGGGAGCAGAGGATCCGACAGGCGGAAAATCCTAGGATGAATAGAGCCATGAGGAAAAACGGTGTTTTCCATGGGCCCTTCCTGGAGCAGGAAGGGCCTTTGTTAATTTTCTTGGTTGGCATAATCCCGGGGTGGCATAAATATCTATTTCTATAAGGAGGCGGGGACATGCTGCCTAGGCGGAGATGGGCCGGAGAGGAGGTTCTTGGCATCCTTCCCCTGCTTGTTGAACAGGTAAGGCAGATTCTAACGGCGGCCCCGAACCTGGTCCGGCAGAACCTGGAAGAGATCAGGTTGCGACGGGGTCGGCCCCTGATGGTGGTCGTTCGTGATGGTGACGTAATGCTGGCCAAAGACGGTACTCCGGTTCAGGACCCGCGGCTCGCCTATACTGTAAGCGGGGAAGATGTAACCCGCACCCTCCAGTTGATGTCTGGGTCGTCCCTCTATGCCTTTGAGGAAGAGATCCGCAGCGGGTACTTGACTGTGAGGGGCGGTCACAGGGTGGGTCTCGTAGGGGAGGCAGTAATCGAAGGGGGGAGGGTGAAAACCCTCAAACACTTATCCGGGCTGAATGTCAGGCTGTGCCGGGAGGTCATCGGGGCCGCGGACCCGGTAATCAACCGGGTGGTGGTGGGAGGCAACCCGGGAGTGGTTTTGAACACCCTGATTGTATCTCCTCCTGGGGCCGGGAAGACGACCCTTCTGCGGGACCTGGTTCGTCAGATCAGTGACGGTGTTCCCCATCTCAACTTTAGGGGGGCTAAAGTGGCAGTGGTGGATGAAAGATCTGAGGTTGCCGGTTGTTACCAAGGGGTTCCCCAGAAAGACGTGGGGATTCGCACCGATGTTCTTGATGGGTGCCCCAAGGCTACCGGCATCATGATGGTTATCCGCTCCATGTCACCCCATGTGGTTGCTACCGACGAAATCGGTAGTCCCCAGGACGCGGCTGCCTTAAGGGAGGCTGTCAATGCCGGGGTTTCGGTCCTGGCTACGGCTCACGCCGCGTCACTGGCCGACCTGAAAAGAAGGGAGACTGTTGCCTCCTTGCTCGACAAAGGGTTGTTTGAGCGGCTGATCTTTTTGGGGCGGAGCCGGGGAGTGGGGACAGTAGAGGCAATCCTGGATATCGGCGCCCGGGGTGTGAGGGGGGCCGTTACCGGGCGGCGGGTTTGAGGTAGGGGGATACCGGTATTCAAGGGGAGAGTGGCGTCCATGTACTACCTAGTTAAGATCGTTGGATCGATTCTGATCCTGGCTGGTTTTGGTGGTACTGGGCTCCTCCTGGCTCGACATGAAGCCAGGCGGCCCCTGGAGCTGCGGGAGTGGCAATCTGCCTTAAAGATGCTGGAGACCGAGATCGAGTACGCTCTCACTCCCCTTCCAGAAGCCCTTTCCACGGTCAGTGGATTTGTTCGCGGCCCGGTCAACCGGTGCCTGGCCCGGGCCCAGCAGCTTCTGAAGGATTCCGACGGCATGGGGGCCGGACAGGGGTGGGTCCAGGCCTTACGGGAGAATTCTGCCTGGAGCAGCCTGACCCGCAGTGAATACGAGATCTTGTTAACCCTTGGTTCTGCACTGGGGATTTCAGATCGGGTCGACCAGGGCAAACACCTCAGGCTGGCCATGGAGCGGTTAAAGGCAGCCGAGCTGAAAGCAGCCGATGAGGCCGGGAAAAGACAGAGATTATACGGCTACTTGGGGGTTTTGACCGGACTGATGGTTATCCTCACCCTTTACTAGTGGTCCATGCCGCTACCTGGGGCGGCACCACGAAGGATGAAAATTGGAAGCAGAATTTCGCAAAGGTTGCAGCCCGGGGTGCTCCGGAACGAGACCGGTTATGCCGCAGCTCCGAAGGGGTGAGAAATAAGGAAGGCGAGTGGAGGAGCACCACGGGCGAGACAGATGGTGGCTTTTTCGTAGAAGTGCTCCATGCCGCCTCTGAAGCGGCGGCACCAGGAAGCATGAAAATTAGGAATAAGCCTGTTGTTGCAGTTTGAATCAGGGGTACCAACGAAGGGGTAGGCGCGGGCTTCGTGGGCGGCGGTCAGCGAACGAGTTTAAGAACCGCAGGCGGCGGAGGACCAGCCGCAGCCACCGCAAGTTTGTGGCTGTGGCCCGGAGCCGCCAAGGTTCATGACAACTATACGGTGAGCGTGATGCCGCCAGGGAAGGTCGGCGCCGCAGGGGCATTTTCGTGGTAGTGCTCCATGCCGCCCCGGCGGCACCACGAGGGATGAAAATGCAAGGGTGGAACCAGCATTTTTGTAGAAGGTGGGCCTGCAAGAAAGGGAAAGGGGTTCTGGGCGAAATGGGTGTGGAGATGATTTTCAAGATTGCTGCCATCGGCATCATCGTAGGCATCCTGCATACGGTGGTGGCCAAATCGGGAAAGGAAGAGCTGGGCTACCTGGTGGCCCTAGTTGGTTTGGTTGTGGTTGCTTACATGGTTTTTGATCTTATGAGCGAGTTTTTTGATTCCATCAAGACCATGTTCAATATCTAAAAATGTTCGGTGGATGGCTGGGTGATGGGTAGTGGAAATTATTCAGATTGTCGGCCTGGGACTTGCCGGTGCCGTTCTCTTGGTTTTCGTACGCCAGATCAAACCCGAACATGCCCTCTTTCTGAGCATCGCCCTGGGCGTGATCATTTTTCTTACCTTAATCAACCAGATCCTCTCGGTTTTACGAGTTCTGCAGGATCTGGCCATCAGGGCCAACCTCAATTTACTTTACCTGGAGACGATTTTGAAGATTATTGGGGTTGCCTATATAGCTGAATTCGGGGCTCAAGTGTGCCGGGACGCCAATGAAGGTACGGTGGCGGCCAAGATCGAACTGGCCGGGAAAGTTTTGATCATGGTTTTGGCGGTGCCCATCGTGTTGGCCATCCTGGAGATCATCTTTAAGCTGCTCCCCTGAAGCGAACTGCCTTTATTCAACCGGTCTACTTTGATCGCAAAGAGCCGGAACTCGAGCTGCCGTGGGCCGGAGGGGTTGGTGAAACCTAAATATGAAGGACCGAAAATGGATCCTGGTGTTGGTTTTGGTTTTTCTTGTGCTGGCTGCATCCCGGCAGGTTGAGGCCACGGAACCCAGGCTGGACAGGGACGGGGAGCGACTTGAAAGGATTCTTGAAGAACAAGTCGACGTGGTGGATACCAGTGAGCTTGAGGCCATCCTGGAAGACCTCAACCGGCGCATGGAAGGGTACCTTCCCCAGGTCACCCTGGGCGGGATCCTGGACATGCTGCGGGGAGGGGAATCTGCCTTCAAGCCCCGGGAACTGGTGGAAGGGCTCCTGCGCTATTTTTTCAGGGAGGTGGTAGCCAGTTCAAAGCTCCTTGGGGAACTGGTGATCCTGGCCATTGTGGCCGCTTTTCTGCAGAACCTGCAGGCAGCCTTTGAGAATGAAACCCTGGGTCGACTTGCCTCTACGGTGGTCTACCTGGTCCTGATTGCCTTGGCCATGTCCGGCTTCATCTTGGCCATGAGGTCGGCGCGCGAAGTGGTAGGAGGACTTGTTACCTTCATGCTGGCCCTGATTCCACTCCTCATCACCCTTCTGGTGGGCAACGGGGCCCTGTTATCGGCGGGTCTTTTCCATCCGCTGATGATCTTTATTACCCATGCGACAGGAATCATCGTCATGGACCTGGTTTTCCCGTTGATTTTCTTCTCGGCGGTTCTTGAAGTTGTCAGCCGGCTTTCAGAGAGCTTTTCTGTTTCGCGGCTGGCGGTCCTCGTCCGTCAGGGCGGGGTGGCTGTTCTAGGTCTCTTCTTGAGCATCTTTCTCGGGGTGATGGCAGTTCAGGGTGCAGCTGCTTCAGTGGCCGATGGGGTCACGGTCCGGACGGCGAAATTCCTTTCAGCTGCCTTTGTGCCTGTTGTCGGCAAGATGTTTTCTGACGCGGTGGAAGTGGTGATTGGCTCTTCCCTGCTCCTGAAAAATGTGATTGGGGTAGCCGGAGTAGCGGTGATTTTCCTTATTGCTGCCTTTCCCCTGCTGAAGATCCTGTCGGTGGTCTTCATTTACCGCTTGGGGGCGGCCCTGATCCAGCCCCTTGGCGCCGGAAAACTGGTGGACTGCCTCTCCGGTCTTGCCGATGCCTTGGTGATGCTGCTGGTGGCCACCCTGGCGGTGGTGGTGATGTTTTTCCTGGCGGTCACAATGGTCGTTGGGGCAGGGAACGCGGCGGTGATGCTCCGTTAGGCCGCCGCCCGAAGCATGCACCGGCCGTTGATGGAGGTGCCGTAAGTGATCGATGCCATCCGCGCCTGGGTACGGGATATTGCCGTCTTGTTGGTGGTGATGGCTTTCCTGGAGATCCTGGTACCGCGCAGCGGGATGAAGAGATTTATCAGGGTAGTTACCGGGCTGGTGGTCTTGCTCACGATCCTCAATCCCCTCCTGACCCTGGTCAAGGGAGGGGTGCGGTGGGACCGGGCGGACTGGGAACTCCGGTTGGACGGCCCCTCCCTAAGGGAGGCCTTCGCGCGTGGAGAAAAACTCCGCCGGGAATCAGAACGGCTGACCTTCGAAACATGGCGGCGGGCCGTTGAGGAGAGGGCCGCTGACCTGGTGCGGGCCCGGCTTGACGGTGAGCCCCTTCAGGTGGAGACAGTCAGGGTGAGCCTTAACGCCGACCCTGAAGACCCGGGGTACGGGCAGGTAGAAAAGATCGTTGTGTGGCTCCGGGTGGCACAAGGGACAAAGACGGCGGTGAAGGAGGGTGGTACCACCGGTATCACCCAGATTCGAGTCGAGGTAGAAACGGGTGGGAAAGGGGTTACACCGGGGGCCGAAGCCGCGTTCGACAGGCACTTGAAAGGTGTCATGGACGAGGTCCGGGAAACCCTCTTTCACCAGTTCAACCTCCGGGAGGATGAAGTTGAGGTGCACCTTCGCGGTGGGTAGTACTTGACAGGTGTCGCCCTGGCCGCTGGTTTGGAGCAGGGTTTCAGGAGAACTGATGACCGTAAGGGTAGGGGGTGAAAGTGATGAACCTTTCGGACGAAAAGGGGCGTGCTGCTGCCCGCAGCGTGGACCCTGGCGCCGGGTGGTCTTTCCTAAGCCTGAAGGTGCCGCAGCTTAGGAACACCAGGTATCTTTTGATCCTGGGTTTTTTGGGGATCCTTCTCGTGGTTTTGGGGAATCTCGTGGGGCAGGAAAAGCCCGTCCGCCTCCCATCCCAGGATGCACAACCCCAGGCGGGCTGGGAAGGAGCTGTTTCTGCTTCTCCCCTCTCGTCTTTAGAGGAGGCAATGGAGAAACGTCTGGGCGAGATCCTCTCCAGGGTGGAAGGAGCCGGGCAGGTGCGGGTGAAGGTTTTCCTGGCGGGAACAGGTGAGACGGTATATGCTACCAACGAGATGGTACGGACGGTGAAAACCACCGAGGCCGACGCGGAAGGGGGGACCCGGGAAGTGGTTGAGGAAGAGCAGAGTCAGGAGGTGGTTTACGAAAGGCTCGACGGGGGCCGGGAAAAACCTGCTACCGTGCAGACCAGGGGCGCCGAAATACGCGGGGTACTGGTAGTGGCTGAAGGAGCTGCCGACTCCCGGGTCAAGGCAAGACTGACCTCTGCCGTGCAGTCCCTGTTAGACCTGCCGGCCTACCGGATCGCGGTACTTCCAGGAAGGGTTGGTGACTGAGTTGATCCTACGCGGGACAATGATCCTCAAGTTCGTGGTTTTTCTGGCTGTTGTGGCGGTGCTGGTTATGTATGTCACTGGTAAGCGGGACGACTTTACCGAAAGAATAACCACCGGCGACGAGAGCGAGGAAGTAACCAGGGGGGAGGAAAGTGTGCCCGCCGTGGCGGTGGAGGAATTCGAAGCCTTCGGCTCAGCTGCTGATTCCGGGACCGGTGATCTTTTCCCCGAGTACCGGATTGCCCGGGACCGTGCCCGGGACCGCCAGATTAACCTGCTGCGGGAGATGACCGAGAATCCCAACGCGAGTGAGGAAACCAGGAGCAACGCAGGGAGGCAGCTTCTGTTCCTGACCCGGCAGATGGGGCAGGAGGTGGCTGCCGAAAACCTTATCCAGGCCAAGGGGTTCGAGGACGTGGTGGTTTTCTTGGCGGAGAACTCGGCGGTGGTGGTGGTCAAGGCGAAGGAGATATCACGGACAGAGGCAGCCCAAATCGGGGACATCATAAGCAGGATCACTGGATTGAGCCTGGAAGCAATCAACATTATTGCCCACCCTTAGGGGATCAGGGCCAGACCGCAGGGGATTCATTGTAATTGGAACCTGTATCTGCTAAAATAAATGCACAAGAGGAAACCTGTACCAGAGCCTGGAGGTGATCGAAAGTGGTAGAAGAGCAAGAGAAAAGGGCGATGGTAAGGGCATACGATTCCAGCAAAGTAGGTAGTATTAAGATTGCCGATGAGGTTGTGGGGATCATTGCCGGGATTGCCGCCACAGAGGTTGAGGGTGTAGCCGGCATGAGTGGTGGGATCGTCGGCGGGATTGCCGAGAGGCTTGGCCGGAAGAACCTTTCCAAGGGCGTCAAGGTTGAGGTTGGGGAGAAAGAGACGGCCGTTGACCTTTACGTTGTTATTGACTACGGGGCTCGGATTCCGGAGGTAGCACAGGAGGTCCAGGAGAGGGTTAAGAAGGCCGTTGAGAGTATGACCGGTTTAAAGGTGGTGGAAGTTAACATTCATGTCCAGGGCGTGACCTTTGCCGGAGAACCGGTCGAGGAAAAGGACGTGAAGCTCAAGTGACCCCGGGTGCCCACACCGGGCCGAGAGAGGTGCTTTGATGTGCATGTGCTCGAGCGCGTGCTCCTAACCCTGTACGGAGTGATGGTCGGGTTTTATTCAGCCGTCTTCTTGCTGCGTACCGCTGGGTGGGCGGATCCCCATCAATGGATGACGAGTGTTTTGGCCCGTGACCTGGGGCTCCAGGCGCTGGTGTGGGGTGTGGTTTTCGTGATCAGCCTCTGGGTGGTCTGGCGCTCTTTGCTGCGGCGCAAACACCGGGTGCGGACTGTGGTCCGGGAAACAGGTCTCGGCCAGGTTCGGATCGCCATATCGGCCCTGGAAAACTTGGCCCAAAAAACGGTGGCTGAGATGGACGGTATCACACGGGTCAGGGCCAGGGTAAAGGCTTCGGAGAAAGGTATTGCCGTTGCCCTCATGGCTGTTGTCACACCTGAAGTGAGTATTCCCGAGGTATCTGAAGAGGTCCAGGAAAAGGTAGAAGAACGCATGAAAAATGTCGTGGGTATTGGTGTCGATAGCTTTAAATTCTTTGTGGAAGATATCACTTCTGAAGCCAGGAAACGGAACGCCAGGCTCAGGGTGGAGTAGCCACTGTGGAGCGGAGGGGTGGGCCCCTTGTGGGAGAAGCTTCTGTCAGAACTCTGGGGCAAGCACCGGGGAAAACTCGTTGGAGCCCTGGTTGGACTGGGGTTAAGCCTTTTGATTCTCAAGTACGGCCTGTTCGGTGCGGTCTTCATCTTGGTTTGTGTTCTGGTTGGGTATTTCGTTGGCAAGCGGGTCGATGAGGGGGAGGATTTCTGGGGAGTTGTTGACCGGTATTTGCCTTCTGGCCGGCGCAGAAACCATGAATAGGGTAGCCTGGACCCCGGGGCCGGCCGGGCAGGGTCAGGTACATTCGAGGGCAGTTCAAGTGTCCGGTTCAGAGATGGTGCCGGATGGATTTTAGGGAGGTGCAGCACAGGCTTGAGCAGGCGGCGGGCCAGGGAACTAGCTTTCCGGATCCTGTTTCAGATGGATGTAGGAGGTACCGATCCTGAACTGGCCTTCGACAGGTCTTTGGCCGAGGCCCCCCTTCCAGTAGAGGAAGTGGAATTTGCCCGCGACCTGGTTCAGGGGGTTTGGGAAAAGCGACGGTCTCTTGACGCGATAATCCAAGAAAGTGCCGTTGATTGGAGCCTGGAGCGCATGGCCCGGGTTGACATCAATTTGCTGCGGTTGGCCCTTTATGAGATGTATTACCGGGATGATATCCCGGTGGGTGTCTCCATTAACGAAGTGGTGGAATTGGCCAAGAGGTACAGTACCAGCGAGTCCGGTAAATTCATCAACGGGATCCTGGGGAATCTAGCCCGGAGGAAAACAGGTTCCCGGCCGGATTCCGAACGGGAGGGGAAAGAACCAGACCCTGTCACTGGGTAGCCGGGCTGTCGGCAAAGTGGTGCATACGGCCTGGATAACGGGTAAGCATGGCCCGGGTAACACCGGGTTTGATCTTTTGGGTCCGGCTTTTAGTTTTTTCGGTTCGAGGTTTCGGCAACCCTGTGTGCTGCCTTGCTGGACCCGCAGCTCTCACAAGTGGGCGAGCAGCCGGGATTTTTGTACTTGTGTGAATATGCACAATCAACAGAGGATATCGGTGCTGACCGTAGAATATTTGAGCGGAAGAGTGAGTGTTGGAAAGTTCGGGGGGAGAAGTTAAAAGGGAGACGTGAATAAGAAGTTAAGGCTTGCAGCGATCTGAACTTCGTTGTAACCGGTACAGTTCGGGGTGGGGCCAATATCCATAAGTGGAGGAATCAAGGTGTACGAAATCATCGAAAAGCGGACTCTAAACCCGACCATCAAACTCTTTGTGGTTAAGGCGCCTCTAGTTGCCCGCAGGGCTGAGCCGGGGCAGTTTGTCATGGTCAGAATCCATGAGAAAGGTGAACGCATTCCTTTGACCATTGCCGACTATAACCCCGGGGCAGGAACAGTGACCATCGTGGTTCAGGAGGTGGGTAAGACTACTGCCCTCCTGGGGGCCATGGAGCCTGGGGACAGCCTGCCTGATTTCCTTGGGCCTTTAGGGGTACCGGCTGAACTGCCCACTGGTGGGCGGGTCATGTGTGTGGGTGGGGGTGTTGGGGTTGCTCCTGTGTACCCCAAGGCCAAGGCCATGTTTGAAAGAGGGGTGGAGGTGATCTCAGTCATTGGGGCCCGGACGGCAGAACTTCTGATCCTGGAGGAGGAGATGAGGGCAGTCAGCCGGAAGCTTTATGTGACCACAGACGATGGAAGCAAAGGCCATCATGGATTTGTTACAGACATCGTGGACAGGCTTCTCAGGGAGGAGGGTTCTTACGACGAAGTTATCGCCGTTGGGCCACTGGTTATGATGCAGGCGGTGGCCCGGGTTACCAAGCCCCATGGGGTTAAGACGTGGGTCAGCTTGAATCCCATCATGGTGGATGGAACCGGGATGTGTGGTGCTTGCCGGGTTACGGTCGGAGGTAAAACCAGGTTCTGCTGTGTGGATGGGCCGATGTTTGACGGGCATGAGGTGGACTTTGAGGAAGCCATTCGACGGGCCCGGATGTACCAGGAGGAAGAAACCCTGGCCCGGGAGCAGTGCCGGTGTGGAGGTGAGGGGTATGGCGGTTAGAAAAACCAGGGTTCCGATGCCCGAGCAGGGGTCAGCGGAGAGGATAGGCAATTTTAATGAAGTTCCCCTGGGTTATACCGCAGAGATGGCGCAGGAGGAAGCCGGGCGCTGCCTCCAGTGCAAAAACCCCCCGTGTATTGAAGGCTGTCCGGTCGCGGTTCAGATTCCGCAGTTCATCGCTGCCATCAAGGAGGGTGATTTCCGGAGGGCGATCCGGACCATCAAGGAAACCAACAACCTTCCTGCCGTTTGCGGCCGGGTTTGTCCCCAGGAAGAGCAGTGTGAGGTCAGGTGTGTTTTGCGCAAAAAGGGTGAGCCGATAGCTATCGGGCGGCTTGAGAGGTTTGCGGCTGACTGGGAGGCAGCTGAAGGCCTGGCCGAAATTGAGAAGACGGGGCCCGATAAGGCCCGGAAAGTAGCTGTGATCGGGTCGGGGCCGGCTGGGTTGACGGTGGCAGGTGACCTGGCGAAAAAGGGTTACCGGGTAACGGTCTTTGAAGCCCTTCATGCCGCCGGAGGAGTCCTGGTTTACGGGATCCCCGAGTTTCGCCTACCGAAAGCCATCGTAGAGAGGGAAGTAGACTACGTCCGCAAGCTCGGGGCAGAGGTGCTGACCAATGTCGTTGTCGGGTACACCCTGACCATTGATGACCTGAAAGAGCAGGGGTACGACGCTATTTTTCTTGGGACTGGGGCTGGGTTACCCAGGTTCATGGGCATCCCCGGGGAAAACCTCAATGGTGTTTACTCGGCCAACGAGTTCTTGACCAGGACCAACCTGATGAAGTCCTACCTGTTTCCTGAATATGACACCCCCATCAAGTGCGGTCGGCGTGTCGCGGTTGTCGGAGGCGGTAATGTAGCAATGGACGCCGTACGATGCGCCCTGCGCCTGGGTGCCGAGGAGGCCTATATCGTCTACCGGCGCTCTGATGAAGAAATGCCTGCCCGCCGGGAAGAGATTGAGCACGCCAAGGAGGAAGGGGTTCGCTTCCGCCTGCTCACTAATCCCAAGCGGATTCTAGGGGATGAAAAGGGGTGGGTTTCTGGAATGGAATGCCTCCAGATGGAACTCGGCGAACCGGATGCTTCCGGCCGCCGGCGGCCGGTTCCCATCGAGGGTTCGGAGTTTGTCCTGGAAGTGGACACGGTGGTGATGGCCCTCGGAACCCGTCCGAACCCGGTCCTGCCCAGGCAGATTCAAGGCCTTGAACTCCGCTCGTGGGGCGGGATCATTGCCGACGAGGAAACCGGCCGGACCTCGGCACCCGGGATTTGGGCCGGTGGTGATAGTGTTACTGGTTCGGCGACAGTGATCCTTGCCATGGGTGCGGGGAAAAAGGCGGCTGCGGACATGGACCGGTACCTTCGAGGGAAATGAGTAAGGCGTGTTACATCAACAGCCCTGCTTCTGAGCCCAGCAGTGTTTTGCATTTTCATGGCAGTCACGAGTGACCAGAGGGGAAGGCCCGGTGGCCGGTGGACCGGCTGAACCTAAGACACAGGAGACGTCAGCTTGAGGGGCAATGATGGCAAGATGGTAATCACATAAGATAGGGAGTGAAGGGCGTGCCGGCGAAAATTATAGACGGGAAAGCGATCGCCAGTGAAATCAGGGAGGATATTAAGAGGGAGGTTGATGCGGTCAAGAAAGAAAAAGGGATCATCCCGGGCCTGGCGGTGGTTTTGGTTGGGGAAGACCCTGCTTCCCAGACTTATGTGCGCAACAAGGAGAAGGCTTGCCAGAAGGTAGGGATGTATTCAGAGGTCTACCGGCTGCCGGCCGAAACGACACAGGAAAAGGTCCTGGCGGTGGTGGATGAACTGAACCAAAATCCCAAGATCCACGGCATCCTGGTTCAGCTGCCTCTCCCGGACCACATTGACGAAAAAGCAGTAATTAATGCCATCAACCCAGATAAGGATGTGGACGGGTTCCACCCGGTAAACGTCGGGAAGCTCTACATTGGAGATCCTGGTTTCGTACCCTGTACCCCCAACGGGGTTATCGAATTGCTCGAGCGCTCCGGTGTCGCGATCAAGGGCAAGGAAGCGGTGGTGGTCGGGCGCAGTAACATCGTGGGCAAACCAGTGGCACAGCTTCTCCTCGCCCGGCACGCAACGGTAACCATCTGCCACTCCAGAACCAGTGACCTTGCCAGCCACACGAGGCGTGCCGAGATCTTGGTGGTTGCCACAGGCCGGGCGAAGATGATTACCGGTGACATGGTGAAGGAGGGTGCAGTGGTGATCGACGTTGGAGTTAACCGGGTAGACGGCAAGCTGGTAGGTGATGTTGACTTTGACGCCGCTTCGCAACGTGCCTCAGCCATCACTCCGGTACCTGGAGGGGTAGGCCCGATGACCATTACCATGCTCCTGAAAAACACCCTCCAGGCGGCCCAATGAACGGGGCCGCCGTTCTTTCCGTCGGCCAGGTTACCCGTCACCTGAAGGATTTGCTCCGGTCTGACGCCCTCCTCAGGGACTTGAGGGTTCGGGGGGAGATTTCTAATTTCAAGCACCATTCTTCCGGTCACATGTACTTTACCCTGAAGGACGACCGTGCCTGCCTTCGCTGTGTTATGTTTCAGGATTGGAACCGGACCCTGAGTTTTCGTCCGCGCAGCGGACTGGCGGTGGTTGCCCGCGGTTACATTGGGGTTTTCGAGCGGGCCGGGCAGTACCAGCTCTACGTAGAAGACCTGGTCCCAGACGGTATCGGGGCCCTGCACGCTGAATTTGAACGGCTGAAGCGTAAACTGGCCGCGGAAGGCTTTTTTGACCAGGCCCGGAAGAGGCGGCTTCCCCTGCTCCCCAGGCGGGTAGGGGTAGTGACCTCTCCGACCGGGGCGGCGGTCAGGGACATCATCACCATTTTGTGCCGCCGGTTTCCCAATGTTTCCATCCTCCTGGCACCGGTACAGGTTCAGGGGCCGAGGGCACCTGATGAAATCGCCAGGGCCATAGCCCGGCTGGACAGGCTCGAGGGAAAAGATGCCGTGGACGTGATCATTGTCGGCCGTGGTGGAGGTTCCCTGGAAGAACTCTGGGCTTTCAACGAAGAGGTGGTGGCCAGGAGTATCTTTGCAGCCCGGGTTCCGGTGGTCTCGGCCGTTGGACACGAAACTGATTTTACCATTGCCGATTTCGTGGCCGATGTCCGCGCACCAACACCATCCGCGGCGGCCGAACTGGTGATCCCGGAGAAAGACGAACTCTTGCGCCGGATCAGTGAGAGCCGTGCCCGCCTGGATACGGCCTTGAGAGCCTGGTTGAACCAACGACGGAGCCTGGTTCACAACCTGGTTGTTGGCCCTGGGATGCGGCGGCCCCGGGAACGGGTCCTGCAGGAGCGTCAGCACCTTGATTTTCTCCACCACCGTCTCAGAGTTACCCTTCGGAGCTACCTGGAGGGGCGAAGGGCCCGGCTGCAGCAGGCCGTGGGGCGGCTTGAGGCCCTGAGCCCATTGGCGATCCTGGCCCGCGGCTACACTCTTTGCCACCTGGTACCATCCGGCACCCTTGTCCGAAGTGTGGCCCAGGTAGAGCCGGAGGCCCGCCTGAGGGTTACCGTTGTTGATGGTGAGATCCGCTGCACTGTGAATGGGGTGAGGGAGGTGGATATTTTTGCCGGACGAAGCTCCCGCCAACAGGGGTCAGGAGGTTGACGGTGGACAAACCCTGGTTGAAAATGCCGAGAATCAGCCTGTACCTGACTTTGAGACTGCCCTTGCAGAACTTGAGGAAGTGGTTCGAACCCTGGAAAAAGGGGAGTTGACCCTTGAAGAATCACTGCGGCTTTTTGAACGGGGGGTCAAGATGTCGCGAATCTGTACCCGGCTCCTAAACGACGCCGAAGGCAGGATCGAAAAGCTGATTGAAATTAAAGGCAGCGAGGAGGCCAAGCGCGTACCATTCGAAGTTGAGGAAGGGGCCTGAGATGCAGCTTGCAGAAAAGTTGAGGCAGAGGGCGAAACAGGTTGAGGCTGCCCTTGATGGCTTCTTACCTGGGGCAGATACCCCACCTGAGGATGTGCACCGGGCAATGCGTTACTGCGTTCTCGGCGGAGGAAAGCGGCTCCGACCCATTCTAGTGCTGGAAGCTGCCGAACTGGTGGGAGGGCGGGCCGAGGATGTCCTGCCTGCGGCCTGCGGGCTTGAGCTAATTCATACCTACTCGTTGATCCATGATGACCTGCCGTGCATGGATGATGATGACTACCGGCGGGGGCAACCCAGCTGTCACAAGGCATTCGGTGAGGCCACGGCCGTCCTAACCGGAGACGCCCTCTTGACCTTGGGCTTTGAGCTCGTTGCCGCCAATGCTCAGAACGGGCGGTCATCTCCAGGGGCGACCTTAAGGGTGGTAACCGAGGTAGCACGTGCTGCCGGCAGCCTGGGTATGGTCGGCGGCCAGGTCTTGGACCTTGCGGCGGAAGGCCGGCGGATTGGGCTTTCAGAGATGCGCAGGATCCACCGAATGAAAACCGGTGCGATCTTCAAGGCCTCGGTGCGCATTGGTGCCATTCTTGCCGGGGCCGGGCTGGAAGAAGTTGAGGCCCTTTCGCGTTGGGCGGATGGTTTCGGCCTTGTCTTTCAAATTACTGATGACATCCTGGACGTGGTTGGTGATGAGCGGAGGCTCGGGAAGAAGACGGGCAGCGACCAAAAACACGGTAAAGCCACTTATCCCTCCTTGGTCGGGCTCAATGAAGCTCGGCGTCTGGCTGCAGAGGCAGCCGCAGAGGCGGGGACGGCGTTAAAACTATTTGGGGCTCGAGCCCAGTTTTTCTTGGATTTGCTTCATTTTGTCCTGGAACGGGACAGCTAGTGACATAACAGCCGGGAATCTCTACTGGCCGTGACGTTCGTACCTGCTCGAATCAAGGGCCATTTCAGCTGATTTGTTTGTTGAAGAGGGCTTATGCCTTGTGATAAAATGGGTTTTGCCTCAACTGATTCAAGATGAGCAGGGTAATGCTTGATACTGCATGACCAGTCAACCGGTGACGCGTTTAATTTAATCATGTTCAAGATTTAATACTGTCTTGCGTTAACTTAGTACTCGGGTTTAATAGTATCTAGTAATATTTTAATGAAATGAAAGGATGGCATCTAGAATCTAGACCTTTGCTGTGAAGGCAGGTGGCGCAGTATCCTAGTCACACTCGGTGTTTCTGAAGGCGGGCCTAAAAATCCGCCAAGGGCACAACGATGAAGTTCCTGGTGCTGGCTTCTGACGCCCAGTCGGGGGTTGGTGCTGGGAGTTAAGGGGGGGGGCGATCCACAAGGGCATGTGGGCGTTGACCCTGCCCCCGCGGAGGCCCAAGCGCGTGGTCAATGTCGAGATACGATTACGCCTTGGGGGATGAACCTGCATGCGGTGTAGGCATGCTGTGTGCAGTGTAGCCTGCCTTGAGCGGGATGGGGGACAGGCTGAGAAGACGTTGCTGCGGTGCGGGCCCGGTTCAGCAGCAACGGTTGAGTCCAAAACCCATTCTGCAAAAGAGGCTAGGAAACATTTGAGGGTGTTGAGGAAAACTCCTAGGCTGTTCGCATCAAGACCCGAAGCCCGGCGGGGATTATAGTGTGTCCTAAGTGGTAATCCAGTCCTGCTTGCGGTGACGGAGCAGGGGTACCGTTAAAGGGAAACCACCATGGCGGCGACGCCAGGCCGGTACCCGGGAAAGCCTGCTGGACCTAAGGCACAATGTTTACCCGGTGGGCTGCCATCTGCCTCAATTTTGCCTCGATTTATTTTTGTCTCCGGCTTTTAACATACTAAAACCAAGGTTTCCTTGCCTTTATTCAGGACAAGAGGTCGAATGTAGGTGACTGGAATTCACATTCGACGTCGGTCTTATGAGGTGACACTGGTTGGGTAATGATAATAACCGAATAAGGGTACAAGCATGGCTTAGGCAGGGCATCGTCCTGGGTTCGCTCACCTTTATTCTGGGCGTTCTGGTAACCTTGCCTTCCCAAACACTGATGAAGCGGATGGGCCTGGAAATAGCTTTTCCGGCTCTCCTGGGGATCATACTTGTGGGTGTTGTCGCGGACATTGTTGGGGTAGCCGTGGCAGTTGCCGACGAAACCCCATTTCACGCGATGGCTGCCAAAAAAAAGAAAGGGGCCCGGCAGGCCATCCGTCTGGTGAGAAACGCCGACAGGGTGGCCAGTGTTTTAAATGATATTGTGGGTGACATCGTTGGAACTGTCAGTGGTGCTGCCGGGGCGGCAATTGTTCTCCGGTTGGTGGCTTTCTCGAGTATCAGTGAATCGGTGTTAGGTATGCTTACCGTAGGTGGCATCGCGGCCCTTACCGTGGGGGGAAAGGCAGCCGGAAAAGGGCTGGCCATCTACCGGGCCAATGAGATCACCTTCCGCGTGGCACAGCTCCTGTACTCTCTTGAGAGACTTACGGGCTTAACTATTGTTGGAGATGGTCAGGCGAGGAAAAGGCGGGGGAGATAATTGAAGGACCTACTGGATACCATAAAAAAACCTGCGGACCTGAAAAAACTGCCAGGTAAAGAACTCAACCGGCTGGCGGCCCAACTGCGCCGGCGGATCCTGACGTCAGTGGCCGAAACGGGTGGCCACCTGGCCCCCAACCTGGGGGTAGTCGAACTTACCATCGCCCTGCACTTGGTTTATGACAGCCCTCGAGACAAGATCATTTGGGATGTCGGCCACCAGGCCTATGCCCATAAGATTCTCACCGGGAGGAACAAGAGCTTTGGCACCCTCCGCCAGTTCGGTGGGTTGAGTGGATTTCCTAAACGCAGTGAAAGCCCTCATGATGTTTTCGAAACTGGACACAGCAGCACGTCCATTTCTGCGGGCCTGGGGATGGCTGTGGCCAGGGACCTAGCCGGGGAAGAGGGAGAAGTGGTAGCAGTCATTGGCGACGGCTCCCTTACCGCTGGAATGGCCCTTGAAGGTCTGAATAATGCCGGTAACGCCGGAAAGAAGCTGACGGTGGTTTTGAACGATAACAGCATGTCCATTGCCAGTAATGTTGGTGCCCTACCTTCCTATTTGAGCCGGATCCGTACCGACCCCACCTACTACCGGGTCAAGGCCGATATTGAAGCCGCGCTCCGGAAGATGCCCAGGATCGGGCCCTCGGTGGCCAAGGTCGCGGAACGGATCAAGGATAGTTTGAAGTACCTGGTGGTCCCGGGGGTTGTTTTCGAGGAACTGGGTTTTACATACTTGGGACCGGTTGACGGCCACAACATCAGTGCCCTGTGCCGGATTTTAAGATACGCGCGCCAGATTAAGGGGCCGGTGTTGGTCCACGTTTATACCGTCAAGGGTAAGGGTTACCATCCAGCAGAGGAGAACCCGCGCCGGTACCACGGTGTCGGTCCCTTTAACGTCAAGACCGGGGAGATTTACAAGTCAAAGGCCAACCCTACTTACACCTCGGTTTTTGGGGAGACGCTATGCAAACTGGCCGAAAAGGACCGGACCTTGGTGGCGATCACAGCGGCGATGACGGACGGTACCGGGCTCGCCGAATTTGCCCGCCGGTTCCCAGAAAGGTTTTTTGATGTCGGGATCGCTGAGCAGCATGCCGTGACCTTTGCGGCCGGACTGGCGTCCCAGGGAATGAAACCGGTTGTAGCTATCTATTCGACATTTCTACAGCGCGCCTATGACCAGGTAGTCCACGACGTGTGTATCCAGAACCTCCCGGTGGTATTTGCCCTGGACCGGGGAGGCATTGTCGGGAGTGACGGTGAGACCCACCAGGGGCTTTTTGATTATACCTACCTGCGCCACATTCCAGGGATGACTGTTATGGCGCCCAAGGACGAAAACGAGCTGGTCCGCATGGTGGTGACCGCTGTCGCCCACTCCGCCCCGGTAGCCATCCGCTACCCTCGCGGGGAAGGGTTGGGTGTCCCTATCGATGCAGAACCTGAACCCATCCCGATGGGCAAGGCTGAGGTGTTGGCCCAAGGGGAAGACGTGGCCATTGTAGCCATTGGGTCAGCGGTCCCGGTTGCCCTTGCGGCGGGCAAGCTTCTCAAAAAGGAAGGAATCAAGGCTACTGTGGTCAACGCCAGGTTTGTCAAGCCACTGGATGAAGAACTTCTCGAGCGCCTGGCCGAATCGATCGGGAAGCTTATCACGGTGGAAGAACATGTACTACAGGGTGGTTTCGGGAGCGCAGTCCTGGAATACCTGGCCCAGCGTGGGCTTCACGTGCCTGTGAAGATCGTAGCCCTGCCGGATGAGTTTATCCCCCACGGGTCGCAGGGTGAACTCAGGGCCCGTTACGGGCTCACCCCGGAGGCTGTGGCCGATGCCGCCCGGAAGGTGCTCAATACTCCCTCCAGACCATCGCCGCGCCTGGTGGCCGGATCGTAGGTGGGTAATTTGGTGTCCCGGAAGCGCCTAGATGTCTTGCTGGTAGAACGCGGTTTTTTCGATTCCCGGGCCAAGGCCCGGGGAGCCATTATGGCCGGGCATGTATACGTGGACCAGGTAAAGGTCGACAAGGCGGGGAAGCGTTTTGGCCAAGACGTCCGGATTGAAGTGCGTGGTGCCCCCGGTCGTTATGTCAGCCGGGGCGGTTTGAAGCTGGAGAAGGCACTTCAAACCTTCAAGGTACCGGTTCAAGGCGTAGTGGCCATCGACGTCGGTGCTTCCACCGGGGGTTTTACTGACTGCCTTCTGCAGCATGGTGCCCGCCGTGTCTATGCCGTGGATGTTGGCTACGGCCAACTGGCCTGGTCCCTGCGGCGCGACCCGCGTGTAACCTGCCTGGAAAGGGTTAACATCCGGTACATGGATCCGGCGCTGCTGGCGGAGAAACCGACCTTGGCCACGGTAGACGTGGCTTTTATTTCTTTAGAAAAGGTTCTTCCCTCCACCAGGAGGCTTCTGGCTGACAAGGCTTCTATTCTGGCCCTGGTGAAACCCCAATTCGAAGCCGGCCGGGAACAGGTGGGGAGGAAAGGGGTTGTTCGCTCGGCTGGCGTTCACCAGGAGGTTCTCGGCAAGGTGGCGCGGACAGCCCGAAAACAAGGGTTTCAGGTTGTGGGCATGGATTTCTCCCCGGTGAAAGGACCGGAGGGAAATGTTGAGTTCTGGTTGTACCTGCGGTGCGGTGAGGTCCCGGAACTGCTCTCCCTGGGGGAGGGCCAAATTGAAGAGGTGGCAAGAACGGTGGTGGAGGCAGCACACCAGCACCTGGAGGAGAAGTAGGAGCGGGAAGTGTGCCGGCCGTTGGGTTAGCGTAGTTGGGTTAGCGTGAAGGATGCTGGAGGCCTGATGTCACCCCGCGCAGCCCGGTTCTCCGAGCCCAATACATCATCACCAGCTACCATCATGAGTTTACGGTCGCAATTTTTCACAGCTTCCAACCTCCTGATTGTGTTTTGGTTATCTAGATACCTTTAACCAGGAGGTCTTTTTACTGTCAACTACAACCTAGAACATTACAGGAATACCCGCCCCTCCGGGCCTGCGGCATAAACGGTCTTGCTCCGGAGTAACCCCGCCGTGCAACCTTTGCGAAATACCACCTCCAATTTTCGTCCTCAGTGGTGCTGCCACACCGTAAGGCGGCATGGAGCACTAGTCCGGTCGTAAGACAGGAGCAGGGAGTCGGGAAAAGGACCGCCCTGGAAAAGGAACCGAAATGGTTAGGGAGAATAGTTATGGTTGGGGTGGAAAAGAATGTACCTGACCGACGTCTTTATTCTGGTTGGACTCGGTATTCTTTTGGCCTTCTATTTCGGCCGGCAGAGACTGACCAGGTCTCGGAGCCGGGCCAGGATTGCGCGGGCGGGCAGGAGGGAAGCCAAGGCCATGGACCTTCTTGCTGAGAAAGGTTACACGATCCTGGATGTCAACCGGGAAATCCCGGTCTTAGTCACGATAGACGGAAAGACCTCGAGAATAAAACTGGTTGGTGACCTCGTGGCAGCCAAAGACGGCAAGGTTTTTCTGGTTCAGTTTAGGAGGGGTAAGCTCGAGGGGAGATTGACGGCTCCGGTCCTGCGGCGGCAGCTCTTGGAATACTTCCTTGCTTTTCGCCCCGACGGGATCCTGCTCCTGGACGTTGAAAGCGATCGCCTGCGCAGGGTGAATTTCCAGATACCAAGTCCCTGGCCAGCGCTGGCCTTGAAGGGAAGGGATTTCTTTGCGGCTGCCGCTCTGGGTGGCGGGCTGGTGTGGTGGTTGCTGAAGAGGGGGGGATAGGAATTGAACGTAGCCCTCGTGGTCAACATGGAAAAAGAGGAGGCCCGAAAGGTCTGCCGGAAAGTCCTGGACTGGCTTGAAACCCGGCAGGTAAAGGCTGTTGTGAGCCCAGAGGTCGGAAGAGAGCTCGGCCGGGACGACCTGGCCCTGGCCCCACGGAAGTGGCCGGACGACCTCAGGTTCGTGATGGTCTTCGGTGGGGATGGGACCCTTCTCAATGCCGCTACTACAGTGGTCCCTCCTGGTGTTCCTATCCTTGGCGTCAATACAGGTGGCCTTGGTTTTCTGACTGAGGTAGAGGTGTCTGACCTCTTTTCTGTACTACCGGAGATCCTTGAGGGCAACCACCTGGTGGAAGAAAGGCTCATGTTGGAGGCTGCCCTGAAGCGAGAAGGCAGGGAGATCGGCCGCTACCTGGCTTTGAATGACGTGGTGGTAACCAAGGGACCCTTGGCACGCCTGGTGCGCTTCAAGGTTTATGTCGATGGTGTTTATCTTGATACATACCTTGCTGACGGTCTGATCATTTCTACGCCGACGGGTTCAACAGCTTACTCCCTCTCGGCCGGAGGCCCGATTGTCAACCCCAACGTCAAGGTGCTCATCGTCACCCCCATCTGCCCCCACACCCTCTACTCGCGGTCGGTGGTAGTCTCCGGAAAGGAAACCGTGTCGGTAAGACTGGGGGAGTACACTGGTGCAGTGATGCTTACCCTGGATGGGCAGCGTGGTTACAGGCTGGAAAGCAGTGATGAGATTGTCGTCAGACAGGCCACAAGGGTAGCCCACTTGATCCGGAAGAAGGATTGGAGTTTTTACCGTGTCCTGCGGCACAAATTGCGGGAAGGGGAGTCTTTTGAACGCTGAAGCTGAAAACCTGGATTCAGGGTTACCGAGAAGGGTAACGAAAAACCCCGGGTGATACCCCTGCAGCCTGGCAAGAATCCACGCTGGTGGGAAGCCTGGGTTGGACCGGTGTACAGCTTTAGGGACTCCCGGTGTCTTAAACCTGGTACCAGGGCGGTAAGGTGCGTTCGGGGTGGGATGGGTTTTGAAGGCCAAGCGACAAATGAAGATCCTCGAGCTCATTAAGAATCACATTGTGGCTACCCAGGAGGAACTGGCCGAGCGGCTCCGGGAGGCTGGGATCAAGGTCACTCAGGCTACCGTATCCAGGGACATCAAGGACCTGAACCTGGTGAAAGTTCCCGTTGGTGACGGGCGCTACCGTTACGCCCTCCCCCAGAACCGGCAGGAGCTAAATCATGTGGTCCGGCTGCGTCGGGTTTTCCGTGAGTGCCTGGTTTCGCTGGATTACAGCGAGAACCTGATCGTGGTCAAGGCCCTTTCGGCCACCGCACCGGGGGTAGCAGAAGCCATCGACAGCCTCGGTTGGGAGGAGATCATCGGGACGGTGGCCGGTGACAACACGGTCCTGGTGGTTGTGAAACCTACGGAAGCAACCCCGAGTGTTGCGGCCAGGCTGGAGAAATTCGCCCGGTAGAAATCAGACCATGTTGGTGGGAGGGAACCGGCATGATGATTGAGCTTTCAATCAAGGATTTTGCCCTCATAAGTCATCTCCGCCTGCAGCCGGGCCCAGGACTGAATGTTCTCACGGGAGAGACCGGTGCGGGGAAATCCATCATCATCGATGCCGTCCAGGTACTCCTGGGTGGTCGGGCCTCAGTTGACTATGTGCGGACTGGAAGGAAGGCCGCCGTCATTGAGGCCGTTTTTGAGATCTCCGGGCTGCCATGGATGGCAGAGAAGCTGGCTGAGCTTGGTTTGGATCAAGACCACGACCAGCTGGTTCTGACCCGGGAGATTCAAGTAAACGGTCGGAACGTGGCCCGTGTTAACGGGCGCCTTGTCACTGCTTCCGTCCTGCGGGAACTCGGGAACCTCCTGGTGGATATCCACGGACAGCATGAACACCAGTCCCTCCTTCGTCCCGAGGAACACATCGAGTTACTGGACCACTTCGGGGGACGGAAGCTTCTTGCCTTGAGGGAGCAGGTTTCCCGCCTGGCCGCCGAGGTCGAGCAAGTTGACGCCAGGATGGTTGCCCTCGGTGGTGATGAGCGGGAACGGAACCGGCGCCTGGACCTTCTCCGTTACCAGGTGGAGGAAATAGACCAGGCTGCCTTCACCGTTGGTGAAGAAGAGGAAATGAAGCGCCGGAGGGAGATTCTTTCCCACGCCGAAAGGCTGGCACAAGCGGCCGATACTTCATTCTCCCTCCTCTACGGTGGGGAAAACGGTCAGGCTGTTACCGACCTGTTGGGGAGTGTACTTGATCATCTTGGGGAGGCGGCCGGGATCGACCCCAGCCTGGCGGGCTTTGTGGACACCCTTCAAAACATTCAGTACGAAATTGAAGAATTGGCCAGAGACCTGCGGGTATACCGGGATGCCATTTCCTTTGACCCGCAGGAACTTGCCCGGGTCCAGGAAAGAATGGACCTCCTGCAGGACCTCAAGCGCAAGTACGGGGACTCGATAAAGGAAATCCTCAGGTACCGGGAGGAAGCAGCAGCTGAGATTGAGTCTTACGAGCAGGGAGCTGAAAAGCTCGAGGAACTCAAGGAGGAGAGGGCAAGACTACGCCTGGAGCAGGGCCTGGCCTGTGAGCAGCTAAGCCGGGCAAGGCGGGAAGCGGCCCGGCAACTTGAAAAAGGGGTTGCGGCCGGACTGGCTGACCTGGGTATGAAAGAAACCAGGTTTAAGGTGGCCATCACGAGGGTACCCGACCCGGACGGTCCTGAAGTGGAAGGTGAGCATGTCCTGGCGGACCGGAAAGGAGTCGACCGGGTGGAGTTTTTGCTGGCACCGAACCAGGGGGAGCCGCTGAAACCACTAGCCAAAATCGCTTCGGGCGGGGAGATGTCCCGAATCATGCTTGCCCTGAAGGGAATCCTGGCGGAGGTCGACCGGATCCCGACCCTGATCTTCGATGAGGTTGATACCGGTATCGGGGGTCGGGCGGCAAGGGCGGTAGGGGTAAAGCTGGCTAGAATCGGGACCCGGCGGCAGATTCTATGTGTGACTCATCTCGCCCAGATTGCATGTTTGGCTGATCAGCACTATCATATTGAGAAAAAGGTTTCCCGGGGTCGCACGGAAACAGTGGTTACCCACTTGGACCAGGAAAAAAGGGTGGACGAGATCGCCCGGATGCTAAGTGGTACAAGGAGTCAGATTACCCGGGAACACGCACGACAGATGCTCGAGGGTGCCCGCGCGGTGCGGGGTAAAAAGAAAAAAACCGGGTGACAGAACTAGACCCGGCCTTTTGAAGCCAGTAATGGAAACTGAGGAGAGAATCCTGCCACTTAGGGGATCAGGATACCCTGCTTTCGAGCCTGAACTTATCTGCCACCATCGCGATAAACTCTGAATTGGTGGGTTTCCCCCGTTCACGGTTCACGGTGTGTCCGAAGAGGTCATTGATCACATCAATGTTGCCGCGGTTCCAGGCGACTTCGATGGCATGCCTGATGGCCCTTTCCACCCGGCTGGGTGTAGTGTTGTACTTTTCGGCAATACTGGGGTAGAGTTCCTTGGTTATTCCTCCCAAGAGGTCAACTTGGTTGATAACCTTGATGATGGCGTCCCTGAGGTAGATATAACCCTTGATATGGGCGGGAATACCAATCTCGTGGATGAGGTTGGTGACGGCCACGTCAATATTCTTTGGTTCCCTTGTGACCGGAGCTCGGGCATGCATCTTGCCGTCGACGATTTGCCTGATCCTCTGCGTAAGGATATCCAGGTTGAAGGGTTTCAGGATATAGTAATCAGCCCCTAATTCGAGAACCCTCTGGGTGAAGTTTTCTTGTCCGAAAGCCGTAAGCATGATCACCCTGGGACGTCGGTCGAAATTGTAATGATTCAGTTTTTCCAGGACCCCGATACCATCCAGGTGAGGCATGATGATGTCCAAAATGATCACGTCAGGTGCACCGTTCTTGGCGATAAAGTCCAGTACCTCAAGACCATTGAAGGCTAAACCTACCGTTTGGAAATCTGGTTCTGAGCTGAGGTGGTCCTGAAGAAGTTCACAGAATTCACGGTTATCATCGGCAATGAGAATCTGGATCCCTCCTGACTGCACGGTTTTACCCCCCGGTTTCTGAATTTACCGAATACGATATGCTTGATGATTTCGACGGCTAAGATACCATATCCTCCCTTTAACGCGGGACCAATTTGCAACATCTAAACCGGGATTTTGACAAAAGTACCGAATTTTTTGGGGTTGGGTTGGAACCGAAAAGGGTAAGGATGCCAGGAAAAAAAGAAGCTTTGGACCCTACCTTTTCCCAGGGTTCGACACTTTAGGGTTTTTTCAGTAAAGAAAAATTTTTTGATTATCTTAAATGATATCGTTCAAGTAGATCAAAAGGCGGGTCCCTGGCGTAAGGACCCGCCTTTCTTTGTTCGCCCAGCATGTCTGCTGAGCCGATGAGCTGAAAGAAGCTCTGTCGCCTAACCAGC
>SESX01000079.1 GCA_004367365.1 Candidatus Acetocimmeria pyornia | reverse complement strand
ATCTAACGTGGGCTCGAACGCCTCGGGCACCTAAAAAAAGAAAAATCAGCACCCATCCTGAGTGCTGAAACCCTTGTCTTTATTGGCTGGGGGAGGAGGATTCGAACCTCCGATACATGATCCAGAGTCATGTGTGTTACCACTACACCATCCCCCAGCACATCTCCGCGCCTCTCATTATAGCACGAACGATACCCTGCATCAAGTTGGAGAAGTCCACCGCTACCGAGATTTTATCCCGTTAACATTCTCAGGTCAAGACGTTCAGGCAGCAGGCAGGAAAGATATCTAGGCAACATCATCAGTGTTTTGTGGTCTATCGAACGCACTTGTGATTACTATCATTTCAACTTCTCAACTTCTATCATTTCAACCACGCGGCAATGGTTACATCATGGCCTACCTTATCAAAGTTTCTCGATCATCTTAATCGCCCGGTCCAGGCGCTCCAGGGTTCTCTCTTTCCCCAGAATGACCATGACATCAAACAGCCCTGGGCCAAAAGTACGCCCCGTTAGAGCAACTCGTGTCGGATGGATGAGTTGGCCACCCTTGATCCCGCGTTCCGCTATCAACGCCCGGTAGGCCTTTTCTGTAGTTTCGAGGTCGAAGGGCTCCACTTCCGCCAACCGTTCCCGGGCTGCCCGGAGAAGGTCGGCAACCCCTTCCTTCTTGAAGTGCTTGTTGACCCCCTTTTCCTCGTACTCGAAATCATCTGAGAAAAAGTACGAGACTGCATGGGGAATCTCGGCTACAGTTTTCACCCGGTCCTGCACCGCTTCAACGGCATCTCTCAACTTCTGGTAGGTAGAGTCCGGGACCGGTTCCCGCAAAATGCCTTCCTTTTCCAGAAAGGGAAGAGCCGTCTTTATCAGGTCATCAACGGCCGTTTCCCTGATGTAATGAGCGTTTAACCAGGTCAGCTTCTTGGTATCATAGACCGCTGCCGTCTTTGAAACCCGGTCCAGGCTGAACTCGGTAATGATTTCATCTATGCCCATGATCTCCCGGTTGTCCCCGGGAGACCAACCCAGCAGGGCTAAGTAATTAACGATTACCTCGGGCAAGTAGCCCTGTTCCCGAAACTCCTCTACCGAGGTCGCCCCGTGCCTCTTGCTTAATTTCGAGCGGTCCGGGGCAAGAATCATGGGAACATGGGCAAACTTCGGCAGGGAAAAACCAAGGGCCCGGTAGAGCATCATCTGCTTGGGAGTATTGGACAGGTGCTCTTCAGCCCTGATGACATGGCTGATTTTCATCGTTGAATCATCAACCACGCAAGCAAAATTATAGGTGGGCATTCCGTCGGATTTGACAATAATGAAATCGTCGAAAACCTTATTCTCAAAACTTACCTCTCCACGGATTAGATCCGAAACCACCGTGGTCCCTTGACGCGGCACCATCAGGCGAATTACTGGCCGCCTGCCCTCCTCGAGACATCTTTCCCTTTCCTCAAGGCTCAAGTCCCGGCAGCGCCCCGAATACCGGGGCGGTCTCCCCTGCTTTCTGGCTTCCTCCCTTTCCCGCGCCAACTCCTCCTGGGTGCAGAAGCAAAGGTAAGCCTTTCCCTCATCTAGCAGCTTCTGGGAGTACTCCCTGTAGAGGGAAAGGCGCTCGGACTGGAAGTAAGGTCCGTAATCCCCTCCCTTCAGGGGCCCTTCATCCCAGTCTATTCCCAACCAGGTCAGGCTTTGGATGATCTGCCTGGCAGACTCCTCTGTGGACCTTTCGACATCTGTATCTTCAATCCGGAGAATAAAGCTCCCCCCGTGGTGCCGGGCAAAAAGCCAGTTAAATAAGGCTGTCCTGGCCCCTCCAACATGCAAGTACCCAGTTGGGCTTGGAGCAAACCTGACCCTGATGTCGTTCATAAGATCTCAACTCCCAATGCCTGTTACTAAGTTAGTCCTTCCCATATACTGGAGAAATACTACAAAAATCGGCCTAGGGCGGGGTACTTTCGTCTTGGTTCGTTCCCGGCCCGGGATACTCCTGCCTTGTTCTTTCTTTTTCCGTTCCCTTGGCTCTCAGGGCGGGTGGCGTAAGGTCTTGCGGCCGAGGAACCCGGGCCGTGAAGCCTCAAAACCCACCTAACACCTAATCTTCACACCGTTTGAGAAGCTCCTCCCACCCTTTGTCAACGTAAGCCTGCAGTTCTTCCAGGATGGGCCGGTTTTGTTCCTCGGTGAAAAGGTGTTTGAACCTTCCCTGCGGTTTTAGAAAATCCTCCAGGGGTTTCTTTTCCCCAGGCCGGTAGGTAAGCCGCCATTTCCCCTCCTCCACCTCGAAAAGGGGCCAGTAACACGTATCCACTGCAAGACGGGCCAGTTTCACGGTCTCGGCGGGGTCATACCTCCACCCACGGGGACAGGGGGCAAGGGCATTAATGAAGGCAGGCCCTTCCACCTCAACGGCTTTCTTTACTTTGGCCACCAGGTCATTCCAATGGCTTGGGGAAACCTGGGCCACATACGGGATCTTGTGGGCTGCCATGATCCCGGTCAAGTCCTTCCTGTGGGCCGGCTTGCCCGGGATGACCCTCCCGGCAGGAGAAGTGGTGGTCGCCGCTCCTTTCGGGGTCGCACTGGACCGCTGGATTCCGGTATTCATGTAGGCCCCGTTGTCGTAGCAGATGTAGACCATGTTGTGACCACGTTCCATGGCCCCGGAAAGGGACTGAAACCCGATGTCATAGGTCCCCCCGTCACCGCCAAAAGCAATGAACTTGATTTCTTGATCTATTTTTCCTTGTTTCTTAAGGGACCGGTAGGCCGCCTCGATCCCACTGACAGTTGCCGCTGTATTCTCAAAGGCATTATGAATCCAGGAACAGCGCCACGCGGTATACGGGTAGATGGTAGTGGCCACTTCCAGGCAACCGGTGGCACATCCGACCACAACCGGGTCGTCCACCGCCATCAGGGCCTGTTGAACCACAATAGGCGCCCCGCAGCCGGCACAAAGCCGGTGACCACTGGTCAGGCGGCGCGGTCTTGCGGATAGCTCCTTCAGGTTAGCCACGAGGCTCACCTCCCAGTTTATTCTCGTACTCCCAGGTAGTTAACCGGTGCACGTAAGGTACCCTTTTCAGCAATACCTTGCAGGTCCTCGTAAATCCAGATGATATCTTCCACACCTATGTCGCGGCCCCCGAGGCCGTAAATATGATCCACAACCGGTGGAGCACCGGGTTCCCCGTAAAGGGCCGACCTGAGCTCGGTGAAGAGTGGCCCACCGAGGGTGGAGAAGCTTTCCGCCCGGTCCATCACCGCCACAGCCTTCAACCCGGAAAGGGTGGCTTTCAATTCTTCATGCGGGAACGGGCGGAACACCCTCAGCTTTAAAAGTCCAGCCCTGATCCCCTGCTCCCTCAGCTGGTTCACCGCTGCCTTGGCCGTACCGGCAGTGGAACCCATGACCACCAAGGCTATTTCGGCGTCATCCAGCCGGTACTTTTCAAAGAACCCGTACTCCCGGCCGCTCAGCAGGCCGAACTCCTTGCCTACGTCCAGAATTACCCTTTTAGCGTTGACCATGGCCTCTGCCTGCTGGCGCTTGTGTTCAAAATAGAAATCGTAAAGGTCTAGGGCTCCCATGGTTAAGGGGTTGTCCACATCCAGAAGGTAGTAATCTGATTTGTATTCACCGATAAAGGCCTTAACTTTCTCATCTTCAAGCAGCTCAAGGTTCTGCATTGAATGGCTAATAATGAAACCGTCAGAGCACACCATCACCGGGAGGCGCACATCGGCGTGCTCGGCGATCCGTAAAGCCTGGATGACGTTGTCGTAGGCTTCCTGGGCGTTCTCGGAGTAAAGCTGGATCCAGCCCGAATCCCGGGCCCCCATGGAATCACTATGGTCACAGTGGATATTAATGGGGGCGCTGAGGGCACGGTTGACAACCGGCATGACCACCGGTAACCGGAAGGACGCTGTAATGTACACCACCTCCCACATGAGGGCCAGGCCGTTAGATGAGGTGGCCGTCATGGCACGGCATCCGGCAGCCGAAGCACCAAGGGTGGCACTCATGGCACTGTGTTCACTTTCAACAGTCACAAACTCGGTCTTAACCTCCCCGTCCGCCACAAAAGAGGAGAAGTACTGGACGATATCTGTCTGGGGAGTAATCGGATAAGCAGCCACCACATCCGGGTCAATCTGTCTCATGGCAAAGGCAATGGCCTCGTTGCCCGTCAAAGCCACTCGTTTGCCCATTTTCTTTCTCCCCTCCTCTTGTTTCAGGCTTCACCGGCTTCCCCTTCGGGAACCATCTTCAGTGCCTGTACCTTGTCAGGACATTCCTCGACACAAATCCCGCATCCCTTGCAGTGGGTATAATCAATCCCCGTCATTTTCCCGGCTTCGGTCAGAATCGAACCATCCGGGCAGAAGACCCAGCACCTCAAACAGTGGATACACCTCTTTTCATCCCATACAGGGCGCCGGCTTCTCCAGTCGCCCGTCTTGTATTGCTCGGCATTACCGGCCTCCAGAATATAGCCGCCGCGGGGGATGTCTTTCCAGCCCGATTTCACCGTGGCATTCCCGCTCATTCACCTGTCACCTCCTGGTAAGCCCTTTCGATGGCTTGGAGGTTGCCTTTAATTACTTCCGGCTTCGACTTGAATTTCTCCGCCAAGAGCCCTTGGACCAGGTCCATGAACCGGTCAAACCCGATCAGACCGGTAGCCCGAATTAAAGCCCCCATCATGGGGGTATTGGGTATGGCCTGGCCCAGGGTCCCCAGGGCGATCTGGCTGGCGTCAACCGTATACACCTTCCGGCCGCAAAGCCCCAGTTTTCCCCTTATTTTCTGCGGCGATTCACTGGTATTAATAACAATAACCCCATCCTCCGGCAGACCCTCCGTAACGTCCACGCTGCCGATGAGGGTGGGGTCCATCACTACTACAACGCCTGGTTCCTTGACGTGGCTGTGAATGGTAATGGGCTCATCACTGATTCGGTTGAAGGCCAGTACCGGCGCCCCCATCCGCTCGGGCCCGTACTCAGGGAACCCCTGAATAAATTTCCCTGCCGCCGCTACCGCCTCGGCCAGGAGCAGGGCCGCCGTTTTGACACCCTGCCCACCTCTCCCGTGCCACCTAATTTCTACCAGTCTTGCCACCTCTGTTCTTCTCCTCCTTTCTTGATGCACTTAGAGTTCACTTCACCACCTGTGGCCCTGGTCCGCACCGCATCTTCTTACTTAACAACAAAAATTTAAGCCCCATCTAGAGAGGGCTCCTGCGCTCAAACTGGCCTGGCATGGGATACGTGTGACACATGGAAACAACTAAATACACATGCTGTATACGGTACATACATTGCTAAATACTTAAGCATTACGTCTACGCACCCAAAACTTAACAGTATAATACTTTACTTTATTAAATTAATTTATGTACCATGAAAAGGAACTTTCCCTAGGTGGTGCCGCAAGCAGCAACCAGGCGGCATGGCCCACTTCTACGAAAATACCACCATCTGCCCCGCCGGGCTGTCCCTCCACTTGCTTTTTTTCCTGGCCTTCCGGGCCTGTAGCATAACCGGTCTCGTTCCGGAGCACCCCTGGCGTGCAACCTGTGCCGCAAAATAGCGCTTCCAATTTTCATGCTTCTTGGTGCCGCCGCGCTGCAGGGCGGCATGGACCACTGCTACGAAAATGTCCCAACGGCGCTGGCCCGCCTTCGCGGCGCCCCTTTCGCTGTATCGCGGCGAGTTTGTCCGGGTACAGTTTACCAGAAACCCCTTTCTACCGTCAAGGTTCCAGAACAATCAAGGGGCCTGCGGACAGAATTCTAAATTTACCCACTTATACCATCGTACAGTTCCCATCATGGGCCCAGGTACCTTCAGGGCCCACAAGACCCCTGGGTATATTCCGCAGTACCAGAAGGCTCGCCGTTCGTGACCAAGAAATGAAACCCGGGATGGCCAAGACCCCGGGCCAAGTTGTATCTTCCCACATCTTCCCAAGTGTCTTTTCTTGAACCTGTTTGGCAGAAAAGGGATTCCCAGCTGCCGCCGGTCCACCTCGTTTTAAGAAACCCCCACGGATACTGTCAAGGTGCCAAGTACTTGAGAACCGTCAGCATCAACAGGCCGGGGACCCCTAGAAAGCCGACAAGGGGCGCTGTGATTAGATTAAGGGGGAGATGAAATCCCACGTATCCACCCACGAGGTTCACCGCCCACAACATGAGGCCTCCAACAATACTGTTGTAAACAAGGATCAAGATCCACCTGATGGGGACGAACAACACCCTGGCCACCAGGTACAAGAGCAGTAGCCCAATGGCATAGGCAACAAGAATGTTGTGGTCCAAGAACCAACCCCCCTTGAGGCTCCGATGTCCATCCCTGGTGCTATAATATACTCGGCGGCAGGGAAAATATGCCTTTTTCTGGGGATGTCAGTTCCCTGAATTCCCGCGTCTGTTGCCATTGCCTTCCTGGAGAGCATGGAGGGTGATGTTTTGGGCTTTGGCCTGTTTGAGAAGGTACATATACTTTTTCTCGGCTGCCTCAACGGCATAGATGGCGTGGTCCACCAGTTCTGGATCACTCACGTTCTCGAAGTAGGTCTTTGCGGCCAACCATTCTTCCCTGGCCATGTCCACCAGTTCCAAGAGATTGGGTTGTGGTTGGTCCACCGGTCGTTCGGATGGGACAATATGGGATGACAGGTTGAATATAAAACCAGCCACCGACTTCATTGCCTTTTCCCCTCCTCCCAGGTATTATCTCCTCCAGCCCGACTGCCCTGCGGCCTTCCCTGCCACGACCAAGCACGGCCTGCTCCAGGGGCTGGAGCCCGGAACCTCGTCAAAGAAACCGGCCAACCCTTACTTACATATGGTTACGCCCGGCCCCACCAACTCGTTACTCAAAATCAATTCTAACCATAAATTGCCTTACTTATACTCCAGGCAAGCCACCTGCAGCCTCCAGGAAACGGCGCTTTAACACCACAAAAAAAAGACCCTGGGCGGGTCAGCTAAATACTGGATTTGCAGTCACAGGCTTTTTAAGCTTTTTTACCTACCGGTTGCTCGTGGGCCTACAACCCTTCTAAATTTCATAACGGCCTTCCAGGGCCTTAAGCAAGGTAACCTCATCCACGTATTCTAGGGCACCCCCTTCAGGCAAGCCGCGGGCAATTCGAGTTACCTTTACCCCCAAGGGTTTCATCAAGCGGGCGATATACATTGCCGTCGCCTCACCTTCTACATCGGGGTTGGTTGCCAGGATAATCTCCCGAATGCCCCCATCCTTAACCCGTGCCAGAAGTTCTTTGAGCCTGATCTCCTCAGGCCCAATGCCTTCCATGGGGGAAATTGCCCCCTGGAGAACGTGATAGGTTCCCTTGTATTCGCGGGTCTTTTCCATCGCCACCACGTCTTTTGGTTCCTCAACAACGCAAATGATGGAATGGTCCCGGTCTTCACGGCGGCAGAGGTTACAGGGGTCACGGTCCGTGAGGTTGCAGCAGATAGAGCAGTACCCAATCTCATCCTTCGCTCGCACCATGGCGTTAGCCAGCTCAATAACCTGACGTTTTTCCATCTTCAGAATGAAAAAGGCCAAACGCTGGGCCGTCTTGGGCCCAATGCCGGGTAGGCGGCTCAGTTGCCTGATCAACCGGGCTATGGGTTCGACGTAGTACATAGCTTTAGCTCCTGGGAGAAGGATTTCTGGTTGAGAACCACCTTTTCAACTCAGAACAAACCCGGGAGGTTCAAGTTGATGCCTCCGGTGATCTTCGCCATCTCCTCGTTGATCATTTCCCGGGCTTTACGGAGTCCTTCATTTACCGCTGCCACCACCAGGTCCTGAAGCATCTCCACATCATCAGGGTCTACAACTTCCGGTTGGATAGAGATGCTCTGAATCTCCTGGCTGCCTGTCACCACTACCTTGACCATTCCTCCTCCGGCGCTGGCTTCAACCGTTCTTTCCCCCAGTTCCTCCTGGAGCTTGTTAACCTTGCTCTGCATTTTCTGCAGTTGCCTCATCATCTTCTGCATCTGGGCAAAACCGCCGGCCATAAACGCATTCCCCCGTTCATTTGATTTCCAGGTCCTAATCCTCTTTCTCGATTAGTTTTCCACCGAATACCTCGAGTACTTCCCTGACCAGGTCCTCCCCAGGAGGGGCAGCCCTCGAGGGTGGGTCAGGGACCGGGCTTTCTTCCACTGGTTTGATACCCGTGTCTTTGTGCAAGAGGCAGCGGAGGGAAACTGTCATTCCCACCACGCCCTTAACCGCCTCCCGGACAACGGCCTGATGCTTTTCCTCCTGGAGCTTCTGCCGGTGAAAATCGTGCTGGAAGCTCAAAATCAACCTGTCCCCTTCGAGCCCCACGGGAACAGCTTCCACCAGAAAAGCCTTGGTGAGGCGGTTCATTTGATTGACAGCCTCCAGAATCTGGGTCCATTGCCCCTTTATGGCCCCGAATTCCCGCGTGGAGTCGGGGCGGTCTTGAGGAGCTGGGGCAGGCTGGTCATGAACATGATCGCCGGCAGTCCCCGTCCTGGTCCTCTTGGCCTCACCCGAGCCTTCTCGCGGCCTGGAGGGTAATGCTTTTCCGGGTATCGCTGGTAAGCCATCCAGGGCCCTCGCGGAAGCTTTTTCACCCTCCTGGCTAAAGCTTTCGGCCATACCAACCAGGGCTACTTCCAGAAGGAACCTTGGCTGACTTGACCGCCTGATTTCGGCTTCAGTTTCTGACAGCACCTTCACGGCCCTGATTAGCATGGATACCGAACATAATTCAGCCTGAGTTTTCAACTTCTCGAGACCCTCAGGCCCCGTTTCCAGAAAGTCCTCTGGCTCGGAGCAGGTCTTTACCACGAGCAGGTCACGTAGATAACCGGTGATCCCCCTGGTGAGCTGACCAAGATCCTTGCCCTCCCTAACCAGTTGGTCCACCAGGACCAGCGCACCTGGAACGTCACCGGTCAGCAAAGAATCAACCAGTTGGGAGTATGCCTCATACCCCGCAACCCCAAGAACAGTCAGCACCTGGGATGAAGTAATCTCCTCCCCGGCATAAGAAATGCACTGGTCCAAGATACTGAGGGCATCTCGCAGCGCCCCTTCCGACTTCCGCGCGATGATCTGGAAGGCTGCCTCCTCAACCTCAAGACCCATTTTCCGACTGACCTCTACTAAGCGTCCAACGATCTCGTCAGCGCTGAGACGGTGAAAGTCAAACCGCTGGCAGCGGGAAAGAATGGTCAAGGGAATCTTATGTGGTTCTGTCGTAGCCAGGATAAAAATTGCATGGTTCGGGGGCTCTTCCAGGGTCTTGAGAAGGGCATTAAACGCCTCCGTGGTTAACATATGCACCTCGTCAATAATGTACACCTTGTAGCGGCTCTCACTGGGTGCGTACTTGATTTTTTCGCGCAGGTCCCGGATCTCGTCGATACCACGGTTGGAAGCAGCGTCGATCTCCATCACATCAAGAGAATTCCCCCCGGCTATTTGACGACAGGACGTGCATTGGTCACAGGGTACGGGGGTAGGTCCCTTTTCACAGTTCACCGCCTTGGCCAGAACCTTGGCAACACTGGTCTTTCCCGTTCCCCGCGGACCACAGAAAAGGTAGGCATGCGCCGTCCTGTTCTGCACCAGGGCGTTCTTTAGGGTTCGCGTGATATGTTCTTGCCCCACCACTTCGTCGAAATTCCTGGGGCGCCATTCACGGTAAAGGGCAATATAGGCCAAGGCTTCCCACCTCTTGTAGCCTAACATTCGCGGTCCTCAAGCCGGATCCCTTTCGTACCGGGGTGATTTGCCGGCCCACTTGAGCTGCCGGATCCGGGTCTGGCTGGACCCTCCGGGAAAATCCCTGGTGTACAAAAAGGGATGGTGCTTTAACCATCCCTCGAGGGTATGATAAAATGACCGTGCACCCGCCTTCGACTCGTCCTTTCGGGCGTTACCGGCGTAGTTAACTCAGGCCAGGTTGCCCCGCGGCACACGGGAGGTCTTACTTACCGCTGCTCCCTTCCGGGCCTGACGGGGTTCGTAAGTTCCCGTTGCACGGGACCCAGCCTTCTTCGCCACCCGCGCCGGCCAGACCCCAAGAGGAAAGGGCCTCGGGCGGGAATTCGACCCCGCTATAGCGGGTTGCGGGTACAGGGCACCGCTACCTCCCCGTCTAGCACGGTCAAAATGGGTTTACTGGCGTGATTGCCGATGCGAAAAAATGGCGGAAGGGGTGGGATTCGAACCCACGAGGCGGTGACCCGCCTACGCGCTCTCCAGGCGCGCCTGATCAGCCAGACTCCAGCACCCTTCCGTCTTGAAGTGGCTCCAATGCCTCGGAACATGGCGGAGGGGGTGGGATTCGAACCCACGGCCCCGCAACGGGGCACGGCTTTTCGAGAGCCGCACAATCGACCACTCTGACACCCCTCCCCTTATTGAATTTTCACGTCCTCAAACCACGGAAAAACCCCTGGATGAGACTCCTGCACTCTTCCGCCAGGACACCGCTGGAAACCTCTACCCGGTGGTTGAGCCTTTCGTCCTGCAGGATATTCATCAGGGTTCCGGCCGCCCCGGCTTTAGGATCTGGGGTGCCGAAAACCAGGATCTGAACCCTGGCGTTAACCATCGCTCCGGCACACATGGGGCATGGTTCAATGGTTACGTAAATGGTGGTACCGGTAAGACGCCAAGTGCCCAGGTGCCGGGCCGCCTTCTTGATGGCAATGATCTCCGCGTGGGCAGTAGGATCGCTTTTTTTTTCGCGGAGATTGTGTCCGCGACCGATAATCTTACCTTTGTAAACAACAACTGCCCCGACCGGTACTTCACCTTTTTGGAAGGCCTTCCTCGCTTCCGCAAGAGCCTCCTTCATAAACCTCTCGTGTTCGATGGCCCTCACCTGTCTGGTAAACAGATTCCTGGCTCTAAGACCAGTAAAGGACCCCTCCTGCCCTTGCAGGCATCACCAGGGCGAAAACCCGCTGGAAAGAAAATGGTGCGCCCGGGAGGACTCGAACCCCCGGCACGAGGTTTAGGAAACCTCTGCTCTATCCGCCTGA
>SESX01000078.1 GCA_004367365.1 Candidatus Acetocimmeria pyornia | reverse complement strand
TAAGCTCCGGTAGAAGCCCCAGAAGGTACGGCAGCCCTACCCACAGTTCCGTCCTCTAGGAAAACCTCTACTTCCACCGTCGGGTTACCCCTGGAATCAAGTACTTCCCGGCCGTGAACTTCAACAATCATGCTCATCTTGATTTCCTCCCTTTCAACGTACCAGTAAAGAGCGTCCCTCCATCGCTACCGGCTTGGCAAGCCCCATCAACTCCAGCATCGTCGGGGCCACATCGGCCAGAATCCCGTTCCGCAGGCGGACACCGGAGAAACCATTTCCGGCCAGTAAACAGGGTACTGGGTTGCTAGTGTGGGCTGTATGGGGTTCTTGGCTGCCGGGTTCAAACATCTCCTCGGCGTTACCATGATCCCCCACCACCAACGCTACACCCCCATATCCTTCAACCTCCCGCACCACTATGCCCAGACACCGGTCCACCACCTCAATGGCCCTGATGACCGCCTCCATCTGCCCGGTATGTCCAACCATATCGGCGTTGGCAAAATTGAGCACGATCACGTCGTGCTTTCCGCTCCGGATTTCCTCAACAACAGCCCTCGTCACCTCGGGTGCACTCATTTCGGGCTGCTGGTCATAGGTTGGGACCTTGGGTGAGGGTATCATCCTCCTCTTCTCGCCTGGTAAGGGTTCCTCCTTCCCACCGCTGAAAAAATAGGTTACATGGGCATACTTCTCCGTCTCCGCAATCCTTAACTGGGTGTACCCAAGATTACTGACTACCTCACCAAGGGTGTTGTCGATAGTCACAGGCGGGAAGGCATACGGAACGTGAAAATCTTCGTCGTACCTGACGAGACCCACAAAGTGGACCCCATCGAGCCTGGTGGGAAGGTTAAGCCCCGCGAAACTGCCGTCTGTGAAGGCGCGGGTAATCTGGCGGGCACGGTCCGGCCGGAAATTGAAAAAGATAACGGAATCGCCAGGCTCGACCAGGCCCACCGGCCGGCCGTTTTCCATGACCACGGACGGCTCGATAAACTCGTCGGTATCACCCCTGGCGTAAGAGTTGACCACCGCCTCCCGAGCCGAACCAACCTGGTATCCCTTCCCCAGCACCATGGCCTGAAATGCCTTTGCCGTCCGCTCCCAGCGCTGGTCGCGGTCCATGCTGTAATACCGGCCCATAACCGTAGCGACCCGGCCTGTCCCCAACCATCCCAGGTAAGTCTCGAGGTCATCAATGTACTGTCCAGCACTTGTTGGGGAAACATCCCGCCCATCTGTAAAACAATGAACAAAGACCTCTCTTATTCCTTTCTTGTGGGCCAGCTTCAAAAGTGCTTTAAGATGATGGATATGACTGTGCACCCCACCATCCGAAACCAAACCCATGAGATGAAGCTTCTTACCCCTCTGCCTGGCCCTGTCAACAGCCCCAAGGATCACAGGGTTTTTGAAAAAACTCCCCTCCCGAATGGACCGGTCGATGCGCAGGCTATCCTGGTAGACAATCCGTCCTGCACCAAGGTTGAGGTGGCCAACATTTGAATTGCCCATCTGACCGGACAGAAGGCCCACATCCTCACCCGACGCACCGAGGATAGTGTGCGGGTACCTGGCTAGAGCCTGTTCCATAAAGGGGGTACGGGCCTGTAAGATAGCATTACCTTCAGTTTCGGAACTTAATCCCCAACCATCCAGAATTACCAACACTACAGGCTTCGGAATCATGGTGTCACCTCTGACTGAATAACCCCAGACCCTCAACCCCAACCCTGGACAATAGCGGCGAAGGACTCCGGCTCAAGGCTGGCTCCGCCGACGAGGGCTCCATCTATGTCGGGCCGGGCTGCGAAGTCGGCAATATTATCCGGTTTAACACTTCCCCCGTACAGGATACGGGTGCCCAGGGCCCCTGTACCGGCCAGTCCCTGCAGAACCCTGCGGATCCAGGCTGCCACTTCCTGGGCATCAGCCCCTGTGGCCGGGGAACCGGTACCGATAGCCCAAACCGGCTCATAAGCCACCACCGCCCGGTCGATTTGCGCCGGCGTCAGGCCGGCCAACCCTGCCGTGACCTGTTTTTCAACCACTGCTTGTGTCCTGCCTTCCTGCCTCTGCCTGGCATCCTCCCCCACACACAAGATGGGACGTAGCCCGTTTTCGCAGGCGGCTTTGACCTTCCTGTTTACCACAGCATCACTCTCACCAAAAAGTATCCTTCGTTCCGAGTGCCCCACAATAACGTACTCACAACCGAATTCCCTGAGCATGAGCGGGGATATTTCTCCTGTAAAAGCCCCCTCCTGCTCCCAATGCATGTTCTGTGCCCCTAAACCGACTTTGCATCCAGGGAGCTGCCCCTCACGGAATACCTCGCGCACTTGACAAAGAGCCGTGAAGGGCGGGCACACAACAATTTCGGCTTCAACGCCCGGGACTGGGCTGAGCAGCTCCAAGATCCTCCGCACCAACTCGGCCCCCTGTTTGCCATTTTTGTGCATCTTCCAATTTCCTGCAATCAAAGGAGTCCTTGCGTTTTCCTCCACGGTACAGCCCTCACTCCTTATCCAGTAGACAGCTCACCCCGGGTAGTTCCTTACCCTCCAGGAAACGTAAAGAAGCCCCACCTCCGGTCGAAATGTGCATCATGCGGTGGGCATAGCCGGCCCTCCGGACGGCAGCCGCCGACTCACCACCTCCAACGACCACAGAAGCCCCGGACTCGGCCAGGTACTGAGCCATGGTCATTGTCCCTTCGGCAAAAGGCTCCATTTCAAAAACACCCATGGGACCATTCCAGAGGATGGTCTGGGCCCTGTTGATAACCTCCCGAAAATCACGCCTTGACTGGGGACCAATGTCCATCACCGTCCACCCATCAGGAATCTTCTCTACCGGGACCACCTTGTTCCTGGCAGCGGCAGAAAATCTTTCCGCCACCACCACGTCTGTTGGCAGCAGAAGTTTCACCCCATTGCTCTCGTACTTTTTCATCAGGTTCCTGGCCATCTCCGCCTTATTGGGTTCAACCAGGGATTTTCCCACGTTGAGCCCCCGGGCCAGGAAGAAGGTGTTGGCCATGCCGCCACCGATAATCATGGTATCAACCTTATCCAAAAGGCTCTCCAGGATCCCAATCTTGTCCGAAACCTTGGCCCCACCGATAATGGCTAGCAGCGGGCGTTTCGGTTCCCGTAAGGCTTTCTCCAGCACCTCAAGTTCTTTCCTTAACAACAACCCTGCCACCGCCGGGAGGTACCTGGCAACCCCAGCGGTCGAGGCGTGGTTCCGGTGGACGGCACCAAAAGCATCGTTAACAAAAACATCACCCAATCGCGCCAGTGCCTTTGCAAACTCAGGGTCGTTCTCCGTCTCTCCAGGGTGAAAACGGGTGTTTTCCAACAAGACCACGTCACCGGGCGCCAGTTCGGCCACCCTGGCCTCGACCTCTTCCCCCACGCAATCATCCAGCTTGGGAACCTTCCGGCCCATTAATTCCGAAAGCCTTTCAGCCACCGGATCCAGTCTCAGGCCAGGAACGGGTTTCCCGCTGGGACGGCCGAGGTGAGAGGCGACGACCACCCGCGCACCTCTTTCTATGAGGTACTTGATGGTAGGTATGGAAGCCCTGATCCTAACGTCATCCGCCAGGTTTCCGTTCTCGTCCAGAGGCTCATTGAGGTCAGCCCTGACGAGAACACGTTTACCATCTACTTCCACGTCCTCAACGGTTTTTTTTCGCACCACCGAATTCCTCCTTCATACCCCCAACCCTACCGAAACTCCAGGACTTAAAGGCCCTTCTGGGCCATAAAAATGGTCAGGTCCACCAGGCGGGTAGCATAACCCCATTCGTTGTCGTACCAGGCCACAACCTTCACCAGGTTGTCCCCGACCACCATGGTGGAAGGGGAATCCAGGATGGCCGAGTAACTGCTACCCTTGAAATCTGCCGAAACCAGGGGCTCATCGGAAACAAGCAGGATCCCCTTCAATGGGCCAGCTGCAGCCCGCCTCATAGCCTCGTTGACCTCGGGAACCCCTACGTTAGTTTTGAGCTGGGCCACCAGGTCTACAGTGGAAACAGTAGGTGTTGGAACACGAAACGCCATCCCGTTCAGCTTTCCTTGAAGCTCCGGGAGGACAAGGCCCACGACCTTCGCCGCCCCGGTTGTAGTGGGAATAATCGATAGGGCCGCCGCACGCGCCCGGCGCAGGTCTTTATGCGGCAGGTCCAGGATCCTCTGGTCGTTGGTATAGGCATGAACCGTCGTCATCAAGCCTTTTTCAATACCGAATTCATCGTTGAGAACCTTGGCTACCGGGGCCAGGCAATTAGTTGTGCAAGAAGCATTGGAAACCACGTGGTGCCGGTCAGGGTCGTATTGGTCTTCATTCACACCCATTACTACCGTGAGGTCCTCGTCCCGGGCCGGGGCAGAGATGATCACTTTTTTAGCCCCGCCGGAATCGACGTGTTGAACGGCCTGGACCCGGTCCCGAAAGCGACCCGTGGCCTCAATCACAATTTCCACCCCAAGGTCTTTCCATGGAATCCGGGCCGGTTCCCGTTCCATCAGGACCCGGATCTCCTGCCCGTTAACCTTAAACCCAAACTCCGTGGGCCAAACCTCGGCCTCCAGGGTTCCGTAATTGGAATCGTACTTGAGCAGGTGGGCCAGGGTAGAAGCATCCGTAAGGTCGTTAACAGCTACGACCTCGATTTCCGGGTGATCCATGGCAATTCGGAAGAAACGTTTTCCAATACTTCCGAATCCGTTAATCCCGACCCTAACTTTCAAACCCAGTTTCCTCCTTTGCTGTCAGTGACTCGGAGCTATTTACACAATCCGACATTTACCTTACTAGAAGAAATCCGCACCTCCCTTCCCACTGCTATTATATCCATCTCCCTCAAGCAAGGTAAAAAGAGGGTTCTGGATTTCCCTTAAAGTGTTATTTTTTTCTAGCCAGGGTTGACAAATTCCTTCCCTTGCCCATTTTTCGGAGTTGTCCGAAAATGGCACTATCCCCCGTCGCCAGGGCTGCTCCTCAACTCGTTTTTTTTCGCCTCTCCAACGTTCCTCCACAACGGGACCCGTGCCGGAGCAGCGCCGGCGTGCACCTTTTCCGCAACGGCTCCAACCTTCATATTTCGTGGTGCCGCGAAAATTCGGAATTCCATTCCTAGTACTGGTGTCGAGAAGTTCCGGCCCACTGGTGCACAAAATAGTAAAGCCGCCGTCCGGCGACATTCACTACTCCCTCGCCCTTTCAATACCACCTGGCCTTAATATCGTTTCCTCCTGGTCGATGGAGGAATCCCGATTTCATTCCGGTACTTGGCCACGGTGCGCCGTGAAACGGCCACCCCTTGCTGCCTTAACCGGTCGGCAAGATCTTGGTCACTCAATGGCTTGGCAGCATCCTCGGCCGTAACCAGCTCCCGGATCATTTCCTTGACACTCTGAGCCGAAACCCCTGTCCCGCCGCTAGAACTCACCCCGCTTTGAAAGAAAAACCGGAGTTCGAAAATCCCCTGGGGCGTCTGGGCAAACTTGTTGGCGGTAGCCCTGCTGACCGTGGATTCATGTACCCCGATCTCCTCGGCCACCTGCCGGAGGGTCATGGGAAGCAGGTATTTAACCCCGGCCTCCAGAAACCTTTTCTGGTATGAAACGATGGCTTCGACGACCCGGAAAAGGGTCAAACGCCTTTGTTCAATGCTCTTGATGAGCCAGATGGCAGCATTAATCTTTTCATTGATGTACTGGCGGATGGCATGGCTCGAAGTCCGGTCATTCAGAAGGTTCCTGTAGAATGGACTGACTGCCAAGCGGGGTAGGTGGTAATCGTTAACTAGAATAACAAACTGGTCTCCAACCCGTTCGACGGTAACATCGGGAACAATGTACCGAACCTCGTCGGCATAACCAAATTTACGCCCTGGTTTGGGATCCAGGCGCCGGATGGTATCAAGCGCACGCTGCACCCTTTCCCGGGAAATACCCAGCGACCCCACTATTCTGGTCAACCGGCCGGCTCCCAGGTCTTCAAGGTACTCAGCCACGATCCTTTCAGCCACTTCATCCCTTTCGCCCAGCACCCTGAGTTGGATCAACAAGCATTCCCGCAGGTCCCTGGCCCCAATCCCCGGCGGGTCCAGCCGCTGGACCAAGGCCAGGTTCTTCTCAACCCGTTCCCGGCTGACTCCAAGGGTCTTGGCTGCCGCGTCAACACTGAGTGCTAGGTACCCTGCCTGGTCAATGCTGCCGATTAAGAATTCCCCGACCCGACGGTCCAGCTCGTCTTTGACCACTAGGTTGAACTGGGAAAGAAGGTGTTCCTCGAGGTTCGGAACCCTGACTACAGCCCGCTCATAAGAAACCGTTTCCTTCTCCTGGTATACACGGGTGTACCCCAGGTCACTGCTGTCACTAAAATACTCCAACCATTCCGGTGAAACCACGTCGCCGAGGGCCTCAACTGGTTCTTGGTCCTCCCCTTCCTCCGACTTTTCCAGCACGGGGTTTTCAAGGAGCTGGTGCTCAATATAATCCTTAAGCTCTACGGCAGATAACTGCAGGATCTCGATGGCCTGCCGTAACCGGGGAGTTATCACCAGTTTCTGCTTCTGCTGCAAGGTCAAACTGGGGCCAATCTTCATCTTTTCACCACCCCAGGATCACCAGGGATTCATTTCATGCTAGCCCCTAGGCACTCTAATAGGTGACCTTGTTGTGTTGCAGCTTGAAAAGGCAAAAAACCAGGAGTGAAACAGGGAGCAGCTCCGGGTTACTATAGGTGCTATTCTCCCTCCCCCGGCTGGTTTCCTTTTTTACCAGGCTACCTGGTTTTCCCTCCTTCGGTTCCATTCCCCAAGATGATGTGGCCAATACTGGAGCAATGGTCAGCGATCCTCTCCAGGTTGCTGATGATATCAAGGTAAACCACCCCGGAACCGGGGTAACAGGCCCCTTCGTTCAACCTTTGTATATGCGCCCTTCTGAGTTCTTTTTCTAGCATATCCACTTCGTCTTCCATCTTGACCACCTTTCGGGCCAACCGGGTATCATTTTTCCACATACCTTCAACAGCATCTTCAATCATGCCCATTACCTTCCCGTAGATGTGGTCAAGGTCGTCGATGGCCCGCGGTGAAAACGGAAGCCGGCGGTCGATCTTGTTTTCGGCCAGTTCAGCGATGTTCTCGGCGTGGTCACCAACCCGCTCGATGTCATTGACGATATTCAGCATCCCGTTGAGTTCCTCAGACTCTTTATCGGTTAAGGGGGCCCGGGATAGTTGAACCAAGTAGTCAACAATGGCCCTCTCCAGTTCGTTGACGACCTTTTCCTTCTCATAAGCCCTTTCAAGAGCCTTCGGATCCTTTTCGAAGAAACCTTGAATGGCGTCGTGGAGGGTCTCTCGAGCCAGCATCCCCATCCGCTGGAGTTCCTTTTTCACGTTCCCCAGCGCAATGGATGGTGTATTCAAAATCCGTTTGTCAAGGTACTTGGGACCGTGCTCAAGTTCCACGGCCTCACCGGGAATCAACCTGGTCACGATCAGGACCAGGAATCCCACAAAGGGGAGCTGGACCAGGGTATTGGTCACGTTGAACAAGGTATGGGCATTGGCTATCTGGCGGACCACTTCACTTGAAGCTGCCATGACCACGGGTGTGACCACAGGCAGCATGGCCATGAAAAGGATCGTGCCCAGAACGTTAAACAGAAAGTGGACTAATGCTGCCCGCCTGGCAGCTACTGAAGCCCCGATGCTGGAAAGCATGGCCGTGACCGTGGTTCCGATGTTGTCACCAAAGAGAATGGGCAGTGCCGTACGCAGATCGACCAGTCCCTGGCTGGCCAGGGCCTGGAGGATACCAATGGTGGCACTGCTGCTCTGGACGATACCGGTGAGCCCAAAACCAGCCAGTACCCCAAGGACCTTGTTCTGTCCCAGGGAGACCATAAGGTGGGTAAACCAGGGCATGGTTCGCAACGGCTTCATGGCCTCTTTCATCGTCTCCATGCCTAAAAACAGGATGCCAAACCCGAGTAGGATCTCACCCAGGTACTTATAGGTTTTGCGCTTCCCGAAAAGATGGAGGGCGACACCAATACCGATGGCCGGGAGGGCATACTCCTCGAGCTCAAAGGCAATCAACTGGGCGGTAATGGTGGTACCGATGTTGGCCCCCATGATGATGCCGACAGCCTGGCGGAGGCTCATCAACCCTGCGTTAACAAAACCTACCGTCATCACCGTGGTGGCACTACTGCTCTGAATAACCGCCGTAACAACAGCACCAACAATGACACCCATGATGGCCCGGGTGGTCAGGATTTCGAGCAGGCGCCGGAGCCTGTCCCCTGCTGATTTCCGGAGGCCATCCCCCATGACCCGCATTCCGAAGAGGAAAAGACCGAGCCCGCCCAATAACCCAAAAACCATTTCCGTGGTCAAAAAGGGTTCCCTCCTTCCTGAGGATAGAACTCCCGCAGCAACATCCGTTGCTAGGTACTCTTGGTTCAATGTTATTTCCATACTGCACTGGTTATAGACAAGGCCACCGACGTCTTCGCCACTGGTGGCCGTTTAACCTCTAAGGAAAGGAAGAAACCTAATTTTCAAACACTAGTCCAGAACTCCTTTCCATCCCTCGCCTGTTGCCCAGAACCAGCTTGCTGGCTGTGATGTTAACGCCGATGACATTGAGGGAAGTCAGGTCCTCAATCCGGCTTTTCACCGCTTCCTGGGCCGCAATCAAGACCCGGGGCAGGTAGGTACCATACCGAGCCGTTACCTCGAGGTCGATTTCTACCCCTTCTGGTCGGATCTGGACGCTAACACCCAATGTCTTGGCAATACCTGGTTCACCCTCGCAAACCCTGGTGGCGATGGATGCAACAACGGTGTCGGCAATGTAGAACCGACCCAGTGAGCTGTAAGTGGGCTGGACCACTGACTTTTCGATCATCACCCGCCGCCGCACCTTCTTTCCTTCCAGAAAGAGTTTCAAGGGATGAACCAGGTAACCGGAAAAACTCTTTTTTACCTCGAAGGTAGCCGCAGGTATCACGTGTTTTCCCTGTTCCCTGCGTAGCCTCTGGGCCTTCTTGATATCCCAGGGGTCCGCAATTTCTTCAATGGAAATTATGGTTTCCGGGCGCGGGAGTCCGAGGGCACTGGTTATCCTTTTCACCATCTTTCTTGAGGTTCCCAGGATCAAAACCCGGGTCGGAGCAGCCCTTTCGAGTTCCCTCTTGACCTCTTGTGCGTGTTCAGGGTCAGAAAAAATGGCCCTCCTGACAGCCGCCAGCTTCGTGTTCTCCCTTTTCGCCGAACGGCCGGCGATGATTCTCCCGTCCTTGATTAGAAGCCCGTCATCCACAATATAATTGATGTCATAGTCGTGAGCTACCAGCAAAGCCTGGTGGCTCTTTCCCGTCCCGCTTTCCCCCACCAGAGCGTACACTTCAGGGGTCTCCTCCCTGGTCCCGTGCGGAATCGGTTCCACCCTGGGCCACCCCCTTTCCCGTCAACCCAATCCTTGGACAGCCTTGAAGGCCTCGTAGCTGGCAGTGATGGTTTTTTGAAGATCCTGTTCCGTGTGGGCCACGGACATGAAGGCAGTTTCGAACTGGGAAGGCGCCATGTAAACCCCGTTCTCGAGCATGACTTTAAAGAAAACAGCATACTTCCTGGTATCCGCTGCCTGGGCACTGGTGTAGTCCGTCACTTCTTCTTCAGTAAAGAAAGCTGCAAACATGGTGCCCGCTTGAGTAAAGTGCACCTTTACCCCCGCTGCCTCGGCACTCTTCTTCATCCCTTCATTGAGAATGGTGGTCTTCTCCACAAGGCTGTCGAAGACACCAGGTTCAGACAGGATCTTCAAGGTTTCCACACCAGCCGTCATGGCTAGCGGGTTCCCAGAGAGGGTGCCGGCCTGGTAAACCGGGCCAACTGGGGCGACCATTTCCATGATCTCCCGGCGCCCACCGTAGGCCCCCACCGGCAGCCCGCCTCCGATAACCTTCCCCAGACAAGTGAGATCCGGCTCAACACCAAAGTGGCTTTGCGCCCCTCCGTAGGCTACCCGAAAACCGGTCATAACTTCGTCGAAAATGAGAAGGCTCCCGTGCTGTTGAGTGAGCTTCCGGACCCCTTCCAGGAAACCCGGTTTAGGAAGAACGGTCCCCATGTTGCCAGGCACGGGCTCCATGATCACAGCGGCGATCTCGTCACCCAGCTCCGAAAAAACCCTTTCCAGGGCCTTTAGGTCGTTAAAGGGAGCACTAATTGTACCAGAGGTCGTTGGAGCCGGTACCCCAGGACTGTCAGGTATACCCAAGGTAGTCGCTCCAGAACCAGCCTTGACAAGTAAACTGTCGACATGACCGTGGTAGCACCCGGTGAACTTGACAATCTTGTCCCGCCCGGTATAACCCCGGGCGACCCGGATGGCACTCATGGTAGCCTCGGTTCCAGAATTGACCATACGCACCATTTCAACCGAAGGAACAGCTTCGATGATCATCTCGGCGAGTTGAATCTCCAATGCGGTCGGAGCACCATAACTGGTCCCACGTTCCACGGCCCTTTTCAAAGCCTCTACCACCCGGGGGTGGGCATGCCCCAGGATTAAGGGTCCCCATGAACAAACGTAATCTATGTATTCGCCTCCATCCACGTCATAAATCTTTGATCCCTGTCCCCGCTCAATGAAAAGAGGTTCCCCGTGAACAGCCTTAAAGGAGCGAACCGGGCTGTTGACCCCACCTGGTATAAAGCGTTGCGCTTCTTGAAAAAATTCCCTGGATTTCTCTCCTGTCGCCTTGGCCAAGGAAAACACCCCCAACTCTTTTGCCGCAGGGTAAAGAGCTTTAACCCTGACTAAGATTTGCCCTACTTGAAAAAGCCTGGCATCCAGCCTCCCCTACCGCCAGCTAGGTCCTAGCGGGCTTGCTCCAGTCCTTCTCCCAGGATACCCTCAAATTCCATCAACAGTTCTTCAAGTTCGTCCAGGTAGTATTCTTGTTCGACCGGGAAAGCCCCGTCCGGGTCTAATGGAGACCTGCTTACAAACTCTAGTACCCTCTCAAAGCGCTCCCGGAGCGCAAGGAGCCTCTGTCGAC
>SESX01000077.1 GCA_004367365.1 Candidatus Acetocimmeria pyornia | reverse complement strand
CACGAAGCATGAAAATTCGAAGCTGTATTCAGCGGCCCCTTGATCCGGTAGTATCGTGAGTTGCCCACCCGAGGTGCTCCGGAACGAGACCAGGTACGGGTCTCCGGGATCTTTTTCAGGCATGGGTCCCGAGAGACCCCTTTCTTTTGTCCTGGCCCTAATGTCAGACACTCACCTGTTACCCCTTCCTCACCCTTTCCCTTCCACAGATCCTTTTCTTGTGCCCGTCCTGGGCTTACCCTGTAGCCGGAAGCCCGTACACTACTACTTCCGAACAAAAAGCCAGGAAAACCAGGAAACCCTACCACGGAGAAGGATTTACGAACCACGCGCCAAATATTAAGGTGTGAAAGGGAGGTTCCCCAATAGTGAAAAATGCCTTCGTCGCCCTAACCACCGGACTCATGTTTTTCCATTACCTCAACCTCTTTCTTGGTACCCATCTCCTGCTGGTGGAAGCCCTCTTCGCCCTTGGCGTTCTTTTCCTTGGTTTTTTCCTGGCCGATGTCAGACAGGTCATTTACGCGGCAGCCTTACTAACAGCCGCCCAGCTTATCCTTTGGTTTGAGCCCCCGAACCCCGGATCAATTATTACTGGCTTTACCCAACTCGACCTCCTGATCGGCTTGATTGTTCTGACCCCTGTTCTGGGCCTGGTTTTCGACCTCAGGAAGTACGTCGACGCCCTCGTCAACCTGGCCGCACGGTACATAAAAAACGAATCAGGCCTCTACTCCAGCCTGACCATCCTCTACCACATCATTAGTTCCATGCTTCTGGTCGGTTCTGTACCCCTGATGCATGAAATCATGGAGCGAATGGCACCGAAACCGGCTGATGAAAGAAGCCTAAGGATGGAGTCTACTTCCATCCTCCAAGCTTTCAGTACCGCCGGCCTCTGGTCACCTAACTTCGCCCTGGTCGGACTGGCCCTAACCACCGGGGCCAAGTGGAGGTACTTTTTCCCTTACGCTCTCACCCTTGCCTTTCTGGCCCTTGCCGCCGGGATCTACCTTCAAAGGCGGCTTTATCATGGGGATCCGCGCCCCTTTACCGGACAAGTACCGGCCTGGCCATCAACCAGGTGGGACGAAAAAACCACCAACAGGCGGGCCTTCGAGTTTGGCCTCTTTCTCCTGGCCTTCATCGGTCTTGTGGTCGGGCTCGAAGAGGTCACCGGTTACGGCATCATCAGCCTGGTGCCCTCTGTGGCTCTCGTAGTGACAACTGCCATCTACACCGCTACCACAGGTCCGGCAAACCTCCTGCGCAAGCTGGGAACCTTCCTTTTTGAGTCGATCACGGAAAAGGCTAACCTTTTGATCATCATCATACCAGCTGGTTTCCTGGGCTACGCCCTGACTGTCACCGGGCTCGGGCAGGACTTGTTTGGGGCTTTCCAACAGGCTGTGGCTGCTTTTTCCCTCGACCTGCTTGTTGCCCTTCCCCTCCTGATTGTAGCCCTGGGCTTTGTGGGACTAGACCCGGTGATCCTCCTTTCCATTATGGCTGGAAGTGGAATAACCTCCACGATAACCGGTGTTTCACCCCTGCTCCTCTCACTGGCCCTTGTATCTGGTGGAGCCGTCTCCCTGGCCGTGGCTCCTTTTGCCGGTTCGACACTTATTGTGGCTAACCAGGTCAGGCGGGATCCTTTGACCGTGGGTCCCAAATGGAACTGGCCTTTTGGCCTGTCACTGTTCGTCCTGGGACAAATCCTGATCCAGGTTCTCCAGCGTTTCTCGTAGAGCCCCATTTTCTCCCGGTGCCGAGAAACCCGTCCACCATCGCCACCAGTCCCAGGTACGGCAGCACCCTACCCACCGGTTCAGCGTCACCATCAGCCAGGCCAGGCCTCGGGGTTGACCAAGTTGGGCGGGCGTTTCCCGGTGAGGGCGGCAACGAGGTTCTTGGCAGCCGTTGTCCCCATCAAGCCCCGGGCCTTCTCGGTAGCGCTTCCAACATGGGGTATCATGACTACGTTCTCCAGCTCAAGCAGAGGGTTATCCATGCTGATGGGTTCCCGGGCAAAAACATCCAGACCGGCAGCAAAGATCTTTCTCTCCCGCAGCGCCAGGTAGAGGGCCTTCTCATCTACCACAGGACCCCGGGACGTATTGACCAGGACGGCAGTCTCCTTCATGAGGTCCAATTCCCTGGCTCCAATCAGACCCCTGGTCTCCGAATTAAGGGGCACATGGATGCTGACAAAGTCAGACTCCCGAAGAAGCTCCGGCAGAGAACAAAACCGGGCTCCGAAGCGTTCTTCTGCTTCCCCTTGCCGGACCTGGTCGTAGTAGAGGATTGTCATCTCAAAACCGGTCGCTCGTTTTGCTACCGCCTGACCGATCCGCCCCATCCCAATGATTCCAAGTATGGACCCAAACAGTTCTTGTCCAAGAAGCAACCCAGGTTTCCACATCTCCCATTTCCCATTCCGCAAGAACCTTCCCCTTCACCGATTCTTCTCGCGGCTGCCAGGAGAAGGGCAAAGGCAAGGTCAGCCGTCGCATTAGTGAGGACACCGGGAGTGTTGGTAACCATGATCCCCCTCTTGGTAGCCGCCGCGACATCGATGTTATCGAAACCGACAGCATAGTTACTAACCACCTTCAGTCTTGGCGCCCGGTCCATGAGCTCCTCGTCAACCTGTTCGGTACCGTGTGACAGCAACCCCTCAACGTTTTCAATCCGCTTCAAAAGTTCCTCCCTGGGGATGGGCCGGTCCTCTTCCCAGACCTCAACCGTGAGGGATTGTTGTAACAATGCCAAACCCTCCCCGGGGAATCTACGCGCTACCAAAGCCCTGGGTTTCACGTTAAGCACCTCCAGCGGTACCTGCAACCATTCTCCTGTCCTTTTGTTTTCGACAGTTCTAACCCATTCCCTGCCCGGGTCAGACCCCATCCTTTCGCCCTCCCGCGGCCCCTTTTCTCTCACCCTCTGCTTTTATACCAGTTCTAAAACCTGGTGCAGAGGTATAAAATGACTAGTGTTCCGTGCCGCCTCTGAAGTGGCGGCACCACAGCGAGCTCAAGCACCGCAGGCGGCAAAGGACCAGCCGCAGCCACCTGTTTGAGCCCCTAGGGCGAGTTTGTGGCTGCGGCCCGGAGCCGCCGAGGTTCATGACAACTATACAGTTATACAGTGAGCGTGACGCCGCGACGGAAGACCGCACCGCAGAGACATTTTCGTAGTCGTCACTCATGCCCCTTACAAATCGGCGGCACCCCAAAGAATGAAAATTGGAGCTGGAATTGAGGGGACCCGTAATCGGGCATCGTAAGTTGCACGCCCGGAGGGCTCAGAAACAAAACCAGTTATGCCGCAGGCCGGGAGGGCCGAGAAATAAAAAAGCGCGCAGAGAAGGAGCCAGGCCGCGGGCGATACCGGCACTTTCGCCGCAGCGTCAGTGCAAAAAACCATCTGGGGAGGTACAACTTGAAAAATCAGGCTGTGGACAGGAATCATGTTCTTTCTCTATACCGCCAGCTGGTGACCACCGGCCCAGCTGAGTTTCCCGTAGAGCTGGAAAAGATAGCCGTAGCCCGCGTCTGCCGTGCCTACGGGCTGGACCCCCTGGAAGCAGAAGTGCCCGGTAGACTGGATATGCTCGCCAGTCGAAGGCCCCGGTTCAAGAAAGGCAGGTTAAACCTACCCGGGGCAGGCCCCTCTGAAAAGACTGTCGCCAGTGATGTCTACTGGGACCTCTCTCTCCTCTACCACCTCCCGACTAATTTCCTGAAGCTGCGCCGTCCCCTGTTCGACTTAGCCCTTCAGGGGCTGCTTCCTGCCCACGTCAGGTTGCTCGATGTCGGTACAGGAACAGGTACCATGGCTCTGTGTGTCCTTGACTTTTACCGGCGCCTGGCGGAACTGTCCCCCGGAACCGGTTTTCGCATCGACATCTACCTCCTCGACCAAAACCCTGTTCTCTTGAAGACAGCCCGGTACCTTATTGAAAACTACCGCCGGTCTTACCTTACCGGACTTGAGGTCGGTCGCCTAGAAACCATCCACAAAACTGTTACCCCGAGAACACGGTTCATCCGAAGCATCGGCTTTAACCTGATCACCGTGGGCCATTTCATCAACCAGGCAGAACTACCTGGTCTGAAGGCTCAACGTAGAATCCTGACCCAGATTGCCAATGCCCTCTCCGAAGACGGGTCCCTGGTCCTGATCGAGGCGCCCGACCCGGCCGAAGCAACTTCCCTTCAAATCATCAAGGAACACCTCACCTCGGCTACCAGTCTCAATGTCTACGCCCCGTGTGCGTACTTCCAACGGCGGGTTCTAACTGGTTCTACCCGTAATCATTCCTTCGACACCTTTGACTGGCAACCACCTCTTTCGATTCAGTGGCTCCACCGGCAGGCCGGCACACCTTCCCCCGACCGTCTGGGGTACACCTACTTGGTTTTCCGGCGGGACGGACGGGTCAAGTACACCGGAATTCCCACCGGTGACTACTTGCCACTCTCCCATTTTCCTAGTTTCGTAGGCCAGCGGGTCAACCTCATGGGAACAGTGTGTTCGGTGGCCGACAGGTCTGGCTCAGAGCTGGTCCGCCTGACCCTATGCGATGGTTCCGTCTGCAGCCATAACTACTCGGTCCTGGTCTTATCAGGGCAGGAAAGGTCGGAACTGAACCAGGGTCTTCTTACCGCGCGGACAGGTAACCTGGTTCAGGTGCAGAACGTTCCCCTGATGAAGCAAAAGTGTCCCAGGTACCATCTGCCTCTTCAGCACGACACACGGGTTACCGTATGGCCTTGAACCAACCACCCCAGGCAACCAGAACGGCGAGAAGCAGGGTAGCAACCATGGGCGGGACAAACCGCCTGTAAAAAGCGCGTAGGGATGAATTGAAATAACGGCGGGTAAAGACAGAATCAATGTTGAACGGGGATAGATGAAACCCGCTGGTGGCGGTCAGGTAGATGAAAGAAACGTAAAGGGTGGCCGCAGGGGAAGAGGCGAAAAAGGGGAGCAGAAGCGGCATTGAGATGCCAATGGTGGCAATAATGGAAGCCAGCAGAACACTCAACCCCATGGGCACCAGGAAAAAGAGCAGCTCGGCGGGGAACCCGACCCGTACCAGGAATTCAACCACTGGCTCCACGGACCGGCTCTCTACCAGAACCCCCCTGAAAACCACAATCCCGATGATCATCCACAACAGGCCCAGGTCAATTCCGGCCCGCACTTCTGCCCAGCCAAAGCCCCTACGCTCCACGCCGACACCGATAGCAATAATGAGAACAATCCCAATGAGGAGAGCCACTACGAAAGAGACGTGGGTAAGAAGGGCTATGGCCGTAACTGTAATCAGGGGAAGGTAGGGGTAGCCCAATTGGACAAAACGGACCACCTTCCCCCGGAAACCTGCTCCAGGGTGCGCCAGAACCCCTGTATGCCCCGCGTTAACCCCCAGGTGTAAGGGACGCAAGAGAAAAAGGTAACCAAAAGCAAAGGCCCCCGCGGTTACTGGCAACAGGGTTAAGATCACCGACCGCGGATTTACCCCACCTAGTTCGGCCACGAGAATCAAGCTTGGAATGAAGGGGACGACAAGTCTTCCGGCAACACGAAACCACAGGTTGATTCCCGACTTGACACCAGCAGACAGCGGCTCTTCAGCCAGAAGCGATTCGATCATGGAGGCCGAAGTCATCGCCCCACCGGGCGTAAACAAGCACATGGCAATCAGGGCCGGGATCAGCATCAGCTGTCCGCTCCGGTAAGGTATCCATTCCTCCAGGGTATGAACCATCTTCTCAAGCAAGCCGAAATGGTTGAGAAAATAGCTGAAGAGGGCCGAAAAGATGACGAGGGTGATCAACCTCATGCTGGAGGCACTTGTGACCACCCTCCAGATAAGTCCGGCCGTATCCAGAAAGCCGTAACCGGCCCCAAGGGCAGTAACCATCGCTCCGGCCACCAGGGCCGTACCCAGGCTGAACCTTTTCTTCAATATTACTAGAACGGTAATAAGGCCAATAACAGCTGGAATTACCTGCAATAGATAACCCTTCTCATTACTTCAATGTGAAGTCAAGTAGGCTTAGATTCACGCAAGAGCAAGGCACTGGCAGCCACTGTTTGAAGCAGTTCCTCACCGCGCGCCCAATATATAACATACCACCAATCCTGTCCTTGTCAACCGGTGCCCCGTACCACGGCCAGCAGCACAAAAAGAAACACCATACCCACCAAGAATCCGCCCCCCGGGCTTTTGGGCCGCTCCACGGCTGCGGTTGAAATCCGGTCACACCGGTAGGAGCACGGGTTTTTAGAATCACCTTGTAGGCGTGAATCCCTCCATAAGCAAAAACACCGGTAAGCACAAAACGGTGCAGGATCGGGCCCCACCACCAGGCAGCACCCAAGGATTGGAGTTAAACGAGAACTGCCATCAGGATGATCCCAGCAATGACACCAAAGGTGGATAACCTTTCGTAACCGTGTCCATGGCTCTCTGGAATCAGCTCGTCGGAAACAACGTAAAACATCGCTCCCGCCGCAAAGGCCAGAGAAAAGGGCAGGATCGTGTCGGCGCGGTCCAGGAGAAGAACACCGGCCACAGCCGCCAGCGGCTCAACCAGGCCTGTCAAGGTCGCGTAAACAAGGATTTTCCACCGGCTGATCCCCTCTTCCAGCAGCGTGGTCCCCACCACCAGGCCCTCAGGTATATTATGGGTCCCCATTGCGACGGCCAGGGCCATTCCGGCCCGTTCGAACCCCGACATGTGTCCCACACCGACTGCAAAGCCTTCCGGCAGGTTATGAAGGGCAACCGCTGCCGCAATAACAAGGCTTCTTCTCAACCGCGCTTTCTTCACCTCATTCTTGTCAACGCGGGTTCGGCCGTCGCGTCTTGACCCAGCCCGGTGGGTAGACGGAAAAACGGCTTCAAAGGCAGCCAGGGCGAGGGCGCCAAGAAGTAATCCGGCCAGGGCAAACCAGAGGTCCGACTGCAGTGCAGGCAGAAACAGGCTCAGAAAAGCCGCCCCCAGCATCACCCCGGCGGCAAAGCCCAGGAGAGCATCTCGCCCCCAGGTAGGTACTTCCTTGACAAACAGCAGGGGTATGGCTCCCACACCGGTGGCAAGACCGGCGGCCAGGCTCGCCAGAACAGCTTGGACCATGTTCGACACATCCTCCAGTCGAATTTAGTCTTTCCCGGAGGGCTGTCCCGGCATTAGCCTTTTCGGCCCGGTTTGCCGGCAAAACCGGTTCTGTCCTCGCACACACCAGGCCCACACCGGCCCCTGTACAGGCATTCAATGCCGTCGGGGACCACCAGTTCTTCCTTTTCCGTACCGGCACCGGCTGCCAATTGTTGGATGATGTCTTCCACCTCAAGAGCCTTCCCGGCAGGCACTCTGAACCCGAGAATGTCCACCCGGTCCACATTCACCAGCATCCCAGAAATCCCCCGCACCGGTTTCCCCCACTCCTCGGACCCTTCTACCCGGTGAAGGTCTACCACGTAAATTTCCCCCTTGCCGCTTCCCACCGACTCAAACAAGATGCGGCCCTGGTAGCATTCACCGTTGCGGGTGCCAAACCTTACCCACAATTCTTCCTGGCGGTAGGCCGCCAGGAGCATGGCCAGAACACTGCGGGGACGGTACCGGCGTCCCCACCACCTGAAGAGGGTCCGGACCAAGGGTTCAGGGTCCCACCGCGCCAGCATCACTCCACCGGCTGCCGGTACCAGGAAAATAGAAGCAAGGCTGAGAAAATACCTCCACCAGTCACCTGTCCACTCGCCCTGGGGGAGGGATCCCCAGATCCAGAAGAGAATAGGAATGATGAGCAGGTCCAAGAAAACGCTGTAGATAATACTGAGAAGGGTGAGTTCAAGGGTTGAAGGCCTGGTGTCCGTCCTGGTCAAGAGCACCCGGACACTGTAAAGAATGAATCCAGGCACTATGAACAGGATGGCCAAGATCAGTTGTTCCATGCTGCGAAGCATTTCACGGCCGCCTTCCCTTCCCTTACCGACTTGGACCGGGTGGCCCTTTTCACCCACGCCCCTTGTTACCATTGTATCCTGACCGGTTTCAACCGGTGCCTGGGGTGAAGACAGAAAGGATGTCATCTAGTTGGTTCCGATGGTTTCCGTGGTTGGTTATTCCAACAGCGGCAAAACCACCCTAATTGAAAAACTCCTCACCGAGTTCCAGCGCCGGGGGTACCGGGTCGGAACCATCAAACACGATGCCCACGGATTTGAGCTTGACCATCCGGGCAAGGATACCTGGCGGCACCGACAGGCAGGAGCCCAAGCGGTGGTCATTTCGTCCCCCTCCCGCTGGGCTCTGATCCGGGATGTCGAAAGGGAGTTGAACCTGGATGAAATTGCAGCCCACCTGAGCGACCTCGACCTCATCATTGCAGAAGGGTATAAGCGGGGTAACAAACCCAAGATCGAGGTTTACCGGGCAAGACAGGGTACCCAACCCCTCTGCACATCTGATGACCGTCTCATCGCGGTTGCTACTGACAACCTGGAGTGGGTCAAAAAACAAGCAGCCCAGTGGCCGGTCTCTGTTCCCTGTTTTGATTGGAACGATGCACCGGGAATTGCCGATCTCATCGAAAAGCAGTTCTTGCAGCAGCGTCAGAAGTAAAAGAGCCAGCCAGGCAGAAGGAATTTTCAACCGGACCCCATGAACCCTGGACGGGAGGTTCTCGCCTTGTTGACCGTGCTCCAATTCATCGCCGGTGGGGTCTTCATCTGGTTAGCGGCCGAGTGGTTCACCAACCGGCTGGTCGCTGCCGCCCGCACCTGGCGTGTCACCCCAATGCTCCTGGGCATCCTGGTGGTGGGAGCCGAACCCGAGGAACTGGTAGCTTCGGTGGTAGCTTCCTGGCAGGGTGCCCCGGAGATCGCCCTGGGAAACGCGGTGGGAACCAATATCACCGTGGTTGCCCTGGCCTTGGGCCTTGGCACCCTTCTCACCAGAGTCCCCGTATCCCGGTCCAGCCAACGTCAAACCTTGGCCACCCTGGCCTTCACCACCGTACCCCTCACCTTGATGCTGGACGGGCTCTTGACCCGTTGGGAAGGCCTTTTTCTGGTAATTACCTTCATAGGGTACGCCTGGTATGTACTCGGCCAGGAAGGAATCGAATGGGAACTGGAAGATGATGTATCCGTCAAGGTCCAGGGGAAACAAGTAGTGGTGTTCGAAAGGGAAGAGCTTACCGGTAGGGAGAAGTTTACTGACACCGAGGAGACGGGTGAACCTGGTGCTGAGCTTCAGGGCGAAAAAGGCACTCTCACCAGGCCTGGTAAAGCACCTCTACTCGAAAGGTTTCACCAGGGAGGACTCTTGCTGGCCGGCCTGGTGCTCCTTTCACTGGGAGGGGAACTGCTGGTGGCCGGTGCCGTTGGTATTTCGGAAGCATTCAATCTAAACCGGACGGTTGTGGGTGTGGCCCTGGTGTCCCTCGCTACCAGTGCTGAAATGATCGCCATGGCCTTGGTACCCCTGGTGAAGGGGCACTCGGAATTAACCCTCGGGGGTATTGTAGGTAGCTATGCCTATAACACCCTCCTCACCCTCGGGGGAGCCGCGCTGGCTGCACCCCTCGCCGTCGAGCCGGTCATGAAATTAGTCTACCTGCCGGCCATGGTCGGTGTCCTCTTCTACCTTTTCCTTGCTATGCGTAAGCAGAGGCTCGATAAGTTCGACAGCCTGGTTCTGCTTGGCGTTTACCTGGCCTTCATCGTCACCACTTTCTTCCTGACTCCATACCTGCTGTAACCTGAAACCGGGTTTTCGGCAGTTCAGGACCAGGCTAAAGGTCACCTGCCTGCCTGGGCTGCTGGCTTGTGAGCCCCACGCACCATCCCTTACTACCGTCCCTTGAGATAATCGGCGTCTTGTTCAGGAAGAGACGGGTTGATCCTGATGCCGGTTGCAATCTCAAACCCGGCCGTGGTCGTCAGCCGCGGCCGGACCTGGAGGTACCAGTGCAGGTGGGGCTCATCCGCCTTGTACCGGGCCCAGGAATTGATAACGTAATTATAGTCTGGGTCATCTAGTCTTGCGTGTAACTTGGCCAGGATCTCCTGGAGGGCGTGGGCCAGGTCGATTTTCTCATCACCAGGGACAGCACCGAAGCCTGCCCGGTGTTTCCGAGGCACAATCCAGATTTCAAAAGGGACTTCTGCCGCATAGGGGACGAAGGCAAGAAAGGATCTATTCTCCAGGATCACCCGCCGCCGGTCGAGCCCTTCAAACTCCAGGATATCACAGTATACGCAGCGCCCCGTCTCATCAAAGTACCGTTCAGCCTCCCTCTCCCTCAAGCGGACATGCCCAGGCACCAAACCGGTGGCAATGAGCTGGGAATGGGGGTGGACCAGGGAGGTTCCCGCCCGCGGCCCGTGATTGCGGAAAATGACCACCATCATGTTCTGCTTTTCCCTCATAAGCTTTACATAACGCCGGTGGTAGACCTCAACAAGGGTCTCTACTTCCTCCCTGGACATGATAACCAGGTCCCTGTTATGAAAAGGGCTCTCGATGATCACCTCGTGCCGTCCGTACCCGGGCATGGACAGGTAAATGCCCTCTTTCAACCTCGCTTGGTCTACACCCGGGGTTAAGGCTGGGAATTTATTGGGAACCACCCGGACCTGCCAGTCGACGTTCCCCTGCCCCTGCCCCGGGGTTTCCATGATGATGGATGGGAGCATCCGCTCGTTGCCCGGGCAGAAGGGACACCGGTCATCAAGGGCCGGCACCGGTCTTTTTCTCCTGACCTTTCGCGGCTCAGTATCCCGCGGGCGTTTCCCACGGCTTGGGGCATAAATGGTCCACTGCCCTGTCGCCGGGTTTTGCCTGATTTCATTCACAGGTTTTTTGGTCAAACCCCCTAACCTATAAGACAAAAGGAACCAGTATTTGGTTCTTTCATTATCCCTCCTATTCCAATTCCAAAGTCATCTCTCATTTTCCTGTGAGACCCTAAAATAAACAAAGGTTGTAGCATTTTTTTCTTCCGGACCACCTTTTTCTCTAGGTAACACAGATATTTTAATCTTCTCTCCATCTCTTTCTTTGGTAAAATAACGTATGACACCCATCTGTTCATCTTCTAACTCTACCCAAGACTGTGTCCGTCGTATCCAGAACGTACGCTAAAGGGATTCCTAGACCAGTCTCTGTCAGACTCGTGGCTAGAAAGACCCCTGAAAATCTTGGCTTAACCTAACGTGAAATAA